>JAWSVH010000214.1:0-906 GCA_033852015.1 Desulfobacula sp. | reverse complement strand
GCCCTGCGCCTATTATGCTGGCTATGTTCATGAATACGGCGATTGACCAGCAGATGGAAAAATTTAAAGCACAGAACAATTGTGCGCCTTCTAAAAAAGAGGCCATTAAGATAAAACAGTTTGCGCTGGAAAATGTGCGGGGAACGGTCCAGGCTGGTATTCTAAAAGAAGATCAGGGGCAGAATACCTGCATATTTTCCATTGAATTTGCCTTGAAAATGATGGGTGATATTCAGCAGTATTTTATTGATCATCAGATTAATAATTTTTATTCGGTATCTATTTCTGGGTACCATATTGCAGAGGCTGGAGCAAATCCAATTACCCAGCTTGCCTTGACCCTGGCAAATGGTTTTACCTATGTAGAGTATTATCTTTCCCGGGGCATGGATATTGACACGTTTGCTCCGTCTTTGTCTTTTTTCTTTTCAAATGGAATGGATCCTGAATATACGGTGATCGGAAGAGTTGCCCGTAGAATCTGGGCGATCGCAATGAGGGATAAATATGGAGCCAATGAAAAATCCCAGAAATTAAAATATCATATTCAAACTTCTGGTCGCTCTTTGCATAGTCAGGATATTCAGTTTAATGATATCCGGACCACGCTCCAGGGGCTTTGTGCCATCTACGATAATTGCAACAGCCTTCATACCAACGCCTTTGATGAGGCGATTACCACTCCATCAGCCGAATCAGTCCGCCGGGCCCTTGCCATTCAGTTGATTATTAACAGGGAGTGGGGGCTTGCAAAAAATGAAAATCCTATGCAAGGTAGCTTTATAGTGGATGAACTTACTGATCTTGTGGAGGAGGCTGTCTTGTGTGAATTTGAAAAAATCACCCAGAGAGGTGGCGTACTTGGTGCCATGGAAACCGGATATCAGCGGAGTAAAATTCAGGAAG
>JAWSVH010000047.1:0-18302 GCA_033852015.1 Desulfobacula sp. | reverse complement strand
CGTTTTTTGGGGACCACCGTAAGTTACGTTGTATTCTTTCGACCACAAGCCCTTCATTATTTGGCTAAAGGCAAACTTTGAGTGTTGGGCTAATTACTTTCCCTACGGGTGTTTGACGCATGTCAATTTTGGATTTACAAACGATAAGCAGATATTTACACAAATTTAGAGCCATTGAGAATATAATGGATAAAGTTATTAGTGGTGGATAGGAAGTTGGATGAAAATAAAAAAAGATATTAGAATTTTACACATATTCTAATATCTTATATTTAATGAGCAGTGGAACTGCTTGCTTTTTATGGTGATCCCACGGGGAATCGAACCCTGGTTTCCGGCGTGAGAGGACCTCGCAGCAAAGGTTTTGAGAGACATTATGATTTCGGGCTCCAATGCTGATATCTGCCTTTATAACTTCAATAGTCGGTTATGCTGTGCGTAATTTTTGAAGTTTATCCTTGGCCTTTACAAAGATGACTTTTCCATCTTTCCATACGGGGATTGAAAGATCCAGGTTGGCTGCTTTCTCCACGGCTTTCTTTGAAGCTCGGTGCATTGCACTTAAAGCCAATTGTGAATTTGATTCTTTTCTCATGCTTTCTCCTCCAAAATCAAGGGTATATTACCGGAATTATCAAAAACCACCCAATCATCAACTATGTGCTTATAATGTTTTTGAAAATTGGCCCATCCTCGATGAAACCTTCTTATAATAACATCTTCAGGAACATTATGTCCACCTTCAGATACCCTTGTCTGGACACGCTTAATGGCCATTTCTTCGCTGGGAAGTTTAAGAAAATATAAAATTATTTCATAACCGGCCTTTTTCCAGTTTTTAATTCGGTCTATATAGTTTAATCCACTCAGTGTTGTTTCAAATGCAAAAGATTCTTTATTTGAAACAATTGTATCCATCCTTTTTAAGAAAAGCTTACCAGCTTCTAATGCAACTTTTTCAGGGTTGAAGGGTGCAATTCCCCGGGCAATTAAATCTGCATTCAGAAAATTCATACACTTGGCTTCTTCCGGCAGAAAATTTTCAGCAAAAGTTGTTTTTCCCGCACCGTTGGGCCCTGCAATAATGTAGCATTTCATACTATCCTCCGCTATTTATTCCATCCGATAAGATAAAGGCTATCATCCCTCAATGTAGTTTGAGCCAAATATGCAGGGTTTTTCGCCAAAATTTCGGTTAAAACACTTAAGGTTGTTTTGATTTTTTTTTGTTTCTGTTTTGAGAACGGTTGGCATGGTGCGCATTTGCAGAATAAAATTGGATCATTGCCGCAAGAATTAATAAAAGTCTTTATTTGGGAAGTGTTAACTTTTGTAATATCATCATTGATGAAAGTAGTTTTTGGGAAATTTTGTTTATAAGTTGCTGCAGCTTCAGGGTCATTATCTAATGCACAAATAATCTCAAAGCCAACATCTTTGAAGCCCCTACTTGTTCCTCCGCAGCCTGAAAAAAAATCAAATACTTTTATCAAAATTGTTTTTAAGCCTTATTTGGTGATTGCGCAACTATAGCACGTATCGTTTTTATATCCGAAAAATAAAAAACGTCAATTATATTATAGTTAGAGACTTACCGCAATTGACCCTTTTTTGAAATATTTTTCTTAAAATGTGATAACTTTTGAAGAAGTTGATAAAAATCTATTTCGCAAAACAAAAATTTCGAGAGGACCGGAGGCGGACCGGAAAAACAAAAAAGCTCTCAGAGAATCTCTGAAAGCCTTGGTATTCTAAATGGTGATCCCACGGGGAATCGAACCCCGGTTTCCGGCGTGAGAGGCCAGCGTCCTAACCGCTAGACGATGGGACCAAAAAGTATCTATATCTATATTAAAGTGGTTGAATTGTCAAATAAATTTACCGGCTTATAGTGGGGCTTTTTTTTTACCTTTTTTAAAACCGAAAATAAGGTAGATCAGCCATCCGATTACGGGTATCAGTGCAATAAAGTGCCAGAGGATTTTTGCTTTTGGTGAACCAAAATCTTTGAGAATAATATCGATCATGGCCAACATGGTCAGGCCAAAAGAGATGGCAATGATTAGAAGCAGATATAAAATGGTCTGGTCCAAAAGTTTATCCTTTTAATTTGTCTGAGATTTTTAAAAGTATATCCACGTAATAATTACTGTGGTTATAGCTGAACAGAACCTTGTGCTGCTTTTGTCTGGCAATGCCGGGTTTCCATCCATGGTGCTTGAGATAGTTGGCTATGCTGGCAATGGCATCATCATGGGTAAAAAGATCAATTTTCCCATCATTGTTTCCATCTTTTGCAAGTTTTAAGGCATTGGAGGGCATGAATTGTGATATCCCCATGGCGCCGGCATATGATCCCATGATACTTTCCGGGGCAATGTTCTGCTGAGCTGCATATGTAATGAGCGCTTTGAGTTCATTATAACCCCATTTTGATCGTCGTTTCACTTTTTGATCAAAGGTTTTTCTTTTGGGTTTTTTCTTGTTGGGTATGGTCTTCCATATTCTTTCTTTCAGGCGCTTGTCTGACAGGGCGGCCATGGTGGCAAGGGTATTAATGACCGTCCGTTTGCCCAGATAAGTTCCCAGGCGGGTTTCGACAAGCAAAATAGCGGTAATGATGGTTTTATCCACACCGTATTTTTTTTGTGCCTGGTCAAGTGCTCTCTTGTGGTCCGATAAGTATTGTTTTGCATTGGCAAGGGATTTTTTTGAAGTGAATTGACCATAGTTCAGGCTTGATTCTGAGTGGATAAAAAATTGGGAAACGCCTTGGGGATTAAAGAATATCGCTTTGTTGGAAAACAGGTGTTTGATTTTATTTTCCTCAAAGCCATCGAGGACAAGTTGGTTTTTTAATTGGTCAAATTCATGATTCTTTTTTATTTCCTGACCAGATACAGGGGAGGATACTATTAGAAAAAGAATGAAAAAGGCGACAAGCCTTATGGGTAAAGATGGCATCTTTATTATCATTGGCCTGTGTCTTGCTCCCTTGTTATGTGAGATTATATTTTTTTTTGAGTTTAATTTTTATATTCTTATATAGTATTTTAGCTGTTATTGCATTAAAAAAATGCGGTTTAAGGTTCTTTAGGGGAAGGGGGAATAAAGCAGGCCTGGTAGAATCATTTGTTCTACAAGGCCTGCTGGAAGAATGCTTATGTTCGGTTAGATATCATAGTACAAGTAGAATTCATGGGGATGAGGGCGGCTGATCACCGGTTTGACCTCGTTTTCCATTTTGTAGTCAATCCAGTAGTCAATGACATCTTTGGTGAATACATCGCCTTTTAATAAAAAGTCATGATCCTCTCTGAGAGCTCCAAGTGCTTCTTCAAGAGAGCCTGGAGCAGATGCAATTTGGGCAAGTTCTTCAGGGGGCAGATCATAAATATTTTTATCCATTGGATCGCCTGGATCAATTTTGTTTTGGATGCCATCAATCATGGCCATTGCAATGGCGGAAAATGCCATATAACCATTGGCTGAGGGATCGGGTGTCCTGAACTCAATGCGTTTTGCTTTGGGAGATCCAGAGTACATGGGCAGACGAATAGCAGCACTTCTGTTCCTGCTGGAGTATGCAAGTTTGATGGGTGCTTCAAAACCCGGGACCAGTCTTTTGTAAGAGTTGGTTGTGGGGTTGGTAATAGCGCAAAGTGCCTTGCAATGTTTCATGATGCCGCCGATAGCGTATAAGGCATCCTGCGATATGCCGGCATATTTGTTGCCCGCAAACAGGGGGTTCCCATTTTTCCAGAAGCTCATATGTGTGTGCATGCCGGTTCCATTGTCACCATACAGTGGTTTGGGCATGAACGTTACGGTGTGGTTGTATTTTTTGGCCACATTTTTAAGGACATATTTAAACCAGGCAAGGTTGTCACTCATTTTTAAAAGCGTGTCAAATCGAAGATCGATTTCAGATTGTCCGGCAGAGGCGACTTCATGATGCTGGCATTCCATTTCAATACCCAGATCTTCAAGGGTCAGCATCATTTCTGTTCTCATGTCCTGGTATTGGTCTGCCGGAGGAAGTGGGAAATATCCGTGCTTGGGTTTGATTTTATATCCAAGGTTGGGTATCTCATCTGCACCGGTATTCCAATGGGCTTCGGGGGAATCAATTTCAAAAAAGGATGCATTGGGTTCGGAAGAATAACGGATATTGCTGAAAATAAAAAATTCCGGTTCCGGGCCGACAAAGATCGTGTCTCCGATGCCGGTGCTTTTTATATATTGTTCTGTCTTTTTTGCAATACCTCTGGGGTCACGGCTGTATGCTTCCTGGGTAATCGGGTCATGGATGTTGCCGATGAGAACAAGTGTTGGAACCTTGAAAAAAGGATCCATTTTTGCAGTTCCAGGTTCAGGGATAACGATCATGTCAGAATTATCAATATTCTGCCATGCCCTCATGCTTGAGCCGTCAAATCCATATCCATCTTCAAATGCGGATTCAGTTAGTTCTCCGACAGGTACAGAAAAGTGCTGCCATGTACCGATAAAGTCCATATATCGGATATCAACAACCCGTGCGTTGTTTTCTTTTGCCAATGCGATTACGTTTTTAGGTGTCATTTTTTGATTCCTTTTTTAAAAAGGTTCCTAAAGCGCGTCTGTCCCCGTTTCACCGGTTCTGACCCGGATGACTTGTTCTACATTTGAAACAAAAATCTTTCCGTCGCCAATTTTCCCGCTGTTGGCGGCATTTCGAACGGTCTGGACGGTCTCTTCGGCTCGTTCATCACTGACAACAATTTCAAGTTTTATTTTGGGTACAAAATCGACAACGTATTCTGCACCTCTGTATATTTCTTTATGGCCTTTTTGACGACCGTATCCGTTCACTTCTGTGACGGTCATTCCATAGATGCCGATCTCACTTAAGGCTTCTTTTACATCATCCAATTTGAATGGTTTAATAATTGCTTCAATCTTTTGCATTAGTAACCTCCTTTGCATATATTTGTGGAAGACTTTTCAGAATCGTTTGTTTAATCTGTTCAAGTCCCTCTTCAGTTTCAATTTTCGAGTCATTTTCAATATTCTTAACATAAAAGACATCAAGTACTTGGTCAACTTTTGTTGCAACCATAGCGACATTGACATCGATATTGTTTCTATATAACGCATTGGTGATGGAAAATAAAAGTCCCGGGAAATCATAGGTAAGCACTTCAATGATTGTGAAAAAGCTGGATGTTTCATTGTCAACTCGAACCGTATTGGGTTCAGGATGATGACCAGAGGAAATCCGAACCGTTTTAGGTGTTTTTTTGACAGCATTGTCAAGGAAATGATCATCACTGATGGTATGAATCAGGTCTTTTTCTGTTTTTTTCCATTTTTCTTTTTCAAAGATTCTATCCTTAGGCGGCGTGACTTTGAAAATGTCCAGTGCGTGTTCTTCGCCAAGTGAGTAGGCCTGGGAAGCAATAATATCCAGCCCATTTAAAAAGAAAACTCCGGCAATTTTTGAATAAAACCCCGGCCGATTTTTTCCACAGATGGATACGGTACGGATATCCTGATTTTCATCTTTTGAAATTTGCCAGACAAAATCGTTATCTTTCAGGTTTCGATAAAGGTGAATGTGGTCAACAATGTTTTGAACGGGAACATTAATAAGATATCTTCGGGGCATGGATTCTAATTGTTGATTGGTTTCCTCTTCACGCCAGCTTTCTTTCAGGAGTTTGACAATGTCACTTTTTTTTCTGTCAATGATTCTCTGGGTTTTCCTGGAAGCCAACTCACCTTTTTTAAGGATTCCCATGGTTTTTAAAAATAGGTCTTTGAGTAGATTTTCTGTCCAGTCATTCCAGGCTTTTGGACCAGTGGCCTTGGAGTCGGCAATAGTGAGAAGGTACAGCATCCGCAATAATCTGATTTTTCCGATTTTGTTTGCCATGTTTATGGCAGTTTCTTCATCGGCAATATCTCGGCGGGTCGCTGTTTTTGCTAAAAGAAGGTGGTTCTCAATTAAAAATACGGCATCCTCGATTTCTGTTTCGTTGAAATTAAATCGTTTCAGGATAGATTTTGCAATTTTAGCCCCGCGCTTTGAGTGCTCTTTGGCAGGGTCTGATTTGCCGATATCATGGAGCAGGGCAACAAAATAGAGTACATTTTTGTTTCTGACTTCTTTAAAAATAGAATCATATAATCTTGCTACATTCGTGTTGTTGTGTTCTTTAAAGCTATTGATGATCTGAACACACCTGATGGAATGTTTGTCCACAGGAAACAGGTGATAGTGATTGTACTGAATTTTGTTTAATAGTTTGGTGAATTCCGGTATGAATTTTTCAAGAACTCCGGTTGCCAGCATGACGTTCAGTACATTGAACTCCCAGTAGGACAGTGTCATGATTTTTTTAAAGATTTTTATGCAATCACTATTATCTTTAATATCATCAACCAGATGGAGAAAGTCAGTAATGATTCTTCTGGCCTCCATGGACAATGGAATTTTGCTTTGGCCACTTTCAAGGAATATTTTTAGCAGTAACTCCGGATGTTGTAAAATGACCAGGGTGTTGGCAAAATGAAGCCGTTTTTTTTGAATGATTAAACCATCGGTTCTAGTGGGCCTATATTCTACAGTTCCTTTTTTAATTCGGCGATTGCCCAAGATATCTTCAAAAGTGATTTGATTGATATGTTTTAAAAAATCCAATTGATTGTGGAGGTCACCTAAAAAACGTTCAACATCTGGCTGGCGTCTTTTTGCTTTGTATCCTAAAAGGCCAGCTAACTCAGTCTGGTATTCAAAATGTAAGGTGTCGCATTTGCGTTTTGAAAGGTGATGCAAAAAGTTTCGAATTTTCCAGATTTCAGCTAAACATTTTTCTAAGGTCAGGTATTCAAAATGAGATAAAAACCCATAATACTCCAGGTCCCGCCGGGTCTTGATGTCAGATTTGATTTTGGCATACCATAAAAGGGTATGATAATCCCGCAAGCCGCCAAAGCCTGATTTGAGGTCCGGAGCAATCAGATAGGTGGAGTCTCCAAAGTCAAAATGGCGTTTTTCTCCGTGTTCATATAAATAGTTTAATGTCTCTTTCATGTGCTTTTGTGACAGGTCAACTCTGAATTTTTCCATGAACGAAGAATAGATCAATGATGCACCACATATAAATCTAGCATCCAGAACCGTGGTTAAAATGTCAAATCGTTCAAAGCCCATTTCGATGCATTCATTGATGCTTCTCACGGCATATCCGACTTCAAAACGTTTATCCCATAGCGGATATAAAAGCTCTTGCACAAAAGCTTCCACCTCTGGCGGGACGATGTTTTCAAATAAAATTAAAAGGTCGATATCAGAATGGATGCACTGTTCTTTTCTTCCGTAACCACCTAGGGCAATAATAGCAAAGGGAAACCCGCTCACTGTCATTTTTCTTGCAGCAATGCTTTTCCCGAACACAGTGAAAAAATATTCATCCATAACGGATGTATGTTTTTTAAGAAATGCGGGTTCTTTGCCTTGAAGAAAATCCTTAATCAAGGCATCTCTTTTTTTAATTAATATGTTTGCGTCTGTGTTTTCCATAATTTCATAAATTAAAGTTTGTATTTAAATATCTTTTCAACTTATTCTAAATATAAGCAACGGGCGTGCCAGCCTGTGCAGACCTTGCCGTTGGGGATAAAATACAAAAAATGACCCAGAGAGATCTCTTGGGTTTCGAAAATAAATTTCATAAATGTCACTAAAAGCGTACGTTATAATTCATTTATGTAACTTGTTGCCGAGAGCTTTAAAGTTAAAAATATGATCGGGAAGCTTTTAAAGAGAAATTGAATGCAAAAATGCTGCGTATTATTTTTGCGGTTTCAAAGAAGTGGCATCGATAATTGAATTGATCATTGACTTATTATCAGTCTTTATCAATTTTTTCAGGCTCGTTTTCTTTGTCTTCTACCTTGGGGTCTTTAATTGCTTTTTTAAAATTTGTTATGCCTTTACCAAGTCCAGCGCCTATCTCAGGGAGTTTCCCGGCTCCGAATATAATGAGGATAATTACAAGAATGATTATTAGTTCCTGCATTCCAAGTCCCATCATAAGTTTTACTCCTATTGCTTCGTGCGATTATTAAATTAATGGAAAAATATATCACTTGGTGTTGTTGGTGTCAATCTCTTAGGAATTCTATCGCCACGTGAAGTGGTTACATTTGTGTAATATGTGGGATGGGGTTACTTACAAAAAAAAGCTTGTTAAACCGTGTTTTATGTTTATTATTAACACTTAAATATTGATGATAAAGACCTAAATTATAACTAAATATGGAGATAACAGATGAATCGGGAAGCCAATGCCCAATTTCAGGGAGCAAAAAAATATGTTCTGGATCAAGAACTTGCCTCAATTGTAAATATATCTATGAAACTTGAGATGCCTTTGCTTCTCAAAGGGGAGCCGGGTACAGGAAAGACCATGCTTGCTCATGCAATTACAGAAAGCTTGAATATGCCCTTAATTGTCTTGAATGTAAAATCCAGCATGAAGCTTGTTGAAGCGTTATATCAATATGATACATTGACGCGTCTGAATGACTCGCGGTTTGGTGATTCTAAAAGGGATGTAAGTAATATCGACGAATATATCAAAATGGGTAAAATTGGCCAGGCGTTTTGTGCGGATAAAAAAACGGTATTGTTGATTGATGAAATCGACAAGGCAGATACTGATTTCCAGGATGATATGTTGGATGTTTTAGACCAGATGCAGTTTGATATTATCGAAACGGATAAAACGATTAAAGCACAAAATAGACCGGTGATCATTATTACATCAAATGCTAAAAAAGATCTTTCTGATCCTTTTCTGGGTCGATGTAATTTCCACCATATTGCTTTTCCTGATCCCAAAATGATGCGAAAGATTATTGGGGTTCATTTCGAAGATATTGATTCTAAATTGGCCCAGAATGCCATTGACGCATTTTACAGCATGCGAAATATCGAAGGTATCGAAAAAAAACCTGCCACACGGGAATTGATCAACTGGATAAGGGCATTGAATGCAGATCCGGACTTTCGGGCCAAGGATCTGATAAAAGGTAAGTTGCCGTTTTTAGGGGTCTTGTTTAAAAAGAGCCCGGATTATGAAAGAGCAACCAATACTGCTTCCCGAAGAAGCATGTTTTAGAGTTGGTGATATAATGTTCTTAAATTTTTTCTATACATTAAAAGAAATTGGCATTCCAGTGTCTCCCACTTCTTTTTTGACGCTTCAAAAAGCCTTACATCAGGGTATTATTAATAGTCTGGAGGATTTTTATACCTGCGCCAGATCTATCCTGGTGAAAAGTGAGCGCTACTTTGATTTGTATGACCAAGCGTTTGCCCATCATTTCGAAGGCGTCCCATTACCGGAAAATGATGGGTTTGAGGTTGATGAAGTTGCCCGGGCAATGCTGGATGAGTGGCTTAAAAATCCAAAAGAACTGGCAGATGCACTGGGGGTGGATGAAGAGACCCTCAAGAAGATGTCCCCGGATGAACTGATAGAATACTTTAAAAAACGCTTAAAAGATCAGGATGGCGAACATCACGGTGGGAATAAATGGATCGGTACTGGCGGGACCTCACCTGTCGGGCATTCCGGACATCACCCTGGTGGCATGCGAGTGGGTGGAGAGTCCAAAAATAAGTCCGCTGTAAAAGTGGCCAATGAAAGACGGTATAAAGATTATTCTACAAAAGGTCCTTTGACCCAGGCGAAGATGGGTGAAGCGTTAAAGCGTCTGAGAAACATGATTCCTGCGGGTCCAAAAGACCAGATAAATATTGATGACACGATTAAGCAGACCATGAAAAATGCCGGGGAAATCGAAATGATTTTTGAGTCTGCTTTGAAAGACCGGCTTAAAATCATTCTGGCCATTGATAATGGTGGTTGGTCAATGGATCCATATATTCAGGTGGTGCAAACCCTCTTTGATTATGCGGGTTCCCAGTTTAAAGAAGTAAAGACGTATTTTTTCCACAATACGATTTATGACTATCTTTGGGAAGATCCAGCCCGGTATAAGAAGCCAAAAAATATTATTGAGTTTTCGCGTAATGATCCGGATACGCGCTTAATTATTATCGGAGATGCCAGTATGGCACCTTACGAGCTAATGGCCCATGATGGTTCAATACATATTTCGGAAAGAAGTGGAAGGCCAAGCTTAGAGCAGTTGAATTTCATGAAAGAAACCTTTCCGCATTGTGTCTGGCTCAATCCGGTTTCCGAGACCATGTGGGGGTATACCCATAGTATTATAGCCATTGCAAAAATTTTTCCTATGTTTGAATTGTCTCTGGATGGTTTGGAAAAATCGGTCGAGCATCTCATGCGTAAAAACTAATGTGTAAAATTGCTATGCCTAAACGAATGCTTTTAACGTCGGTCAAGGTTTAATGAACATTGACCGATATCTTAAATTATAGTTAAACTCTATATATGGTTGGAAAAATGAAAAAGCATATCGTTTATTGCATGGCATTTTTATTGTTTGGAACCACTTGTTTTGCAAGGGATTTTATTGTCCAGTTTGTAGATGAAAATTACAAAGAGACTCAAAGCTCTTTTTCATATCTTCCTGTTATTTATCATTCGATTCAAGTTACCTCACAGGCAGGGCCTAAACTGCTTATTCTAAAAGGTGAGGATTATCATTATAGAAATTGGGTACGTCAGTATATTGCAACGGGCAAGGCCTTTGTTGTTAAAATCCCGGACGATAGAGTGGATCTTTTTATAACCTCCAGTGCTTTTGAGATGGATGTGACGGATATCCATCCAATGAATCTTGCAAAATATCGACAGGGGGAAAAAGAATATAAGAAAGATCCGGATCGGGAAGATTTTTATAAGAATTCATATGGGTCATCTTCTAAAAAATCGTCTGATTCTCAGAATAAACAAGATAAAGAGATGGAACATTCCAAAAAGGCTCAAAAAGATCGGGCCAAAAAGGAAAGAACTGACCAAAATACAGCAAAAAAACAGGAATTGAAAAATAAGCAGTTAGAGAAACAGGCTCAAAAAAAGCAAAAAGAACGTTCAAAGCAGTTGGCGGCCCGGGAATTAAAGAAGAAGCAAGACCAGGCAAAAGAGCTGGCAAAAGCATTGGAAAAAGAAAAACAGGATAAAGCAAAGCGCTTGGCTCAGCTAGCGGCACAAAATGCTGTTGAAGAAGAAAATCGTCGCCAGGAACTGGCGCTTAGATGGTTGGAACTTAAAAAGCGACTTTTAGAAGATGAAAGCATTAAAAGTCTTGATCAGGCTGCAAGGGAACAAGAGTTAAATCGCAGATGGTTTGAGCTGAAGCAAAAGTTCGATATTCGATAAAATTTGGGGCAATCTAAAAACCAAGCCCATATAATTGGTTTGTATTCTTAAATATAATTTGTGCAAGTGTCTCAGGGTCAGTCTCTTTTATCTGGGCAAGTCTTAAAAGAACAGATTTAACAAAGGCCGGTTCATTGCGCCGGTATTTATTCTTTTGAGGAGCCGGAGTCAGGTATGGGGCATCGGTTTCGATTAGGATTCGGTCATTGGGAATCAGCGGCACAAGATTTCTTAGATATTCTCCGCGTTTTTTAATGGTCAGTATGCCGGTAATACCAATGTGGTATCCCAAGTCAAGATACTTGAACAGTTCTTCTTTGGTTCCAGAAAAACAGTGAACAACCCCTTTTCGGTTTTCCGGGCCATGGGCTTTTAATAGATCAAAAAATCTTCCGTTGGAATCACGTTCATGAAAAATAAGGGGCAGGTCAAGTCCTCCTGCTGCCTCAAGCTGCGCGATAAGACATTTTTCCTGGTCTTTTTGAGGAGAAAACATCCGATTGAAATCCAGCCCGGTCTCTCCCCATGCTTTGACGCATGGATTATCTTTTGCCAGGTTAATTAAGGTTGAGATATCTTTTTGGGAACATTTTTTTGCATCATGGGGATGGATACCCACGGATGTAATAATGTTGCTGTTTGCAGCTGCAATTTGGATTGCTTTTAAGGAAGTAGAAATATCAACTCCCACAATCATGATGCCAAAGAGATCTTCATTTTGGGCTCTTAATATAACTTCGTTTCGGTCTTTATCGTAGGATTTGTCGTCAATATGGCAATGGGAATCAAATAATTTCATTTTTTATTTCAAAGGCTTATTTTACATAGTATTTATATAATATTAAGCCTTCACTGAATGGAAGAAGCCGCTTTACGGTAACAGTGAAGGCTCAATGTAAGGAAAACTGTTTTGCAGCACTCCTTGACACAGGCAATTTATATCAGTAAATTCAATTTCAGTCAATTATGGACAATACATACAAGATTATAGTCGGGATATGAACGAAAAGAATAATAAAAATTCAATCATACGAATGTTCAATGTCAGCAAGAGGTATAAGGGTAAATTTGCTTTAGAAAATATTACTCTGGATATAGAACAGGGTGAGTTTATCTTCATTTCTGGGCCTTCTGGTGCAGGAAAATCCACGTTACTTAAAGTATTATGTCTTGCTGAAAAAGCGTCTGAAGGCCAAATCTTAATAGACGGTATGAACCTTGCCAGAATTTCTTCTGCCCGGCTTCCTTTTTTACGACGAAGATTTGGTATGGTATTTCAGGATTTTAAGTTGATACCGAGTCGGACCGTATATGAAAATGTAGCGCTTGTTTTAGAAGCTGCAGGGGAAAAACCTTCTTACATCAAAAAGAAAGTCATGCAGGTCTTACGGACCACA
This sequence comes from Desulfobacula sp., assembly GCA_033852015.1. Lineage (GTDB taxonomy): Bacteria > Desulfobacterota > Desulfobacteria > Desulfobacterales > Desulfobacteraceae > Desulfobacula. The sequence continues at coordinate 5,542 of JAWSVH010000047.1, read as the reverse complement.
GGCATGGAAAAAAAAGCTAAATATTTACCCTTGACCCTTTCGGGCGGAGAGCAGCAGCGGGTTGCTGTGGCACGTGCTGTGGTGGGAGACCCCTCTATTATTCTTGCAGATGAGCCTACAGGCAGTTTGGATACAAAGTCTGCCCAGGCGATTTTAGACTTTTTGATGGAGTTTAATAAAAAAGGGGCAACCGTATTGGTGGCTAGTCATAATCTACATCTTTTGGAAAGTTCAGTAAGGGGTAGAAATATTGAAATCAATAATGGAACAATAGAACGCACTGCAAAGATGCTTTAGGCAAAGCGAGTAAATCAAATGGCCCATTTTGTGAAGAAAGCGTTAGCAGATATCCGCTCAAATCGGTTTTTGAATTTGATTACTATCATAACCATCGCCCTTTCAATTCTGGTTGTTAGTGTTTTCTTGCTGTTTTTTGAAAATTCAAGCCGGATTATAGAGTCCTGGAATCAAGGTGGCAGAGCCATGATTTACATGGCGGATGACTTTACTTTGGATCTGTTGCCCCAAATAAAAGCAAGGATAAACGCCCTGGGTGATGTCGAGGAAATGGTTTATATCTCAAAAGATCAGGCCTTTGATAAACTTAAAAGAGATATGTCTTCCCAGAGTACTTTTTTGAAGACCTTAAAAGAAAATCCTCTGCCTGATGCTTTGGAACTCCGGATGAAGTCCTATAATAGTTTTGAAGAGATCCAGCGTTTTGCCCAGCAGATAAAGGCGCTAAAGCTGGTTGAAGATGTTGAATATGGTCAAGGATGGTTGGGTAAATTCTTAAATATTTTTAATCTGTTTAAAATCACCGGATATGCCATGTGCAGTATGTTTTTTTTAATTGCTTTGTTTATTACTTCAAATACAGTTCGTTTGGCATTTTATTCTCGCAAACTTGAAGTTGAGATTATGCGGATTGTGGGTGCATCTGAAAGTTTTATTAAAGCGCCTTTTTATGTAGAAGGGCTGCTCCAGGGTTTTCTAGGTGGTTTTTTAGGATTGCTTGTTCTTTTGATCACATATTTGACGATTTCATCGGGAATTGCACAAAATCTTGCGTCTTATATCTATGTTGATATACGGTTTTTATCTGTGAAAATGATCCTTTTAATTATTATGGGCAGCACCTTTTTAGGTTGGTTTGGATGTTATCTTTCCTTAAAACAAATTTTAAAATAGGGTTTTTAGTTTTTTGGGCTGTTTTGGTATTGCCAGGTATGGTATTGGCCGAAGATCCTGTTTTTTATAAAGGCATTGTTACTTCCTTTAAGCTAAACATCAGGCAACGTCCGACTCGCGAGGCCAAGGTCGTTGTTGTTCTTGAAAAAGGTAAAAAAGTTAATGTTATCAGCAAGCAGACAGGTGTCGGTCAGTGGCTGACCGTTAAGTATAAAGGGAAAAAAGGGTATGTCCGAAACCGTTCTCAGTATATTCACTTAATTTCGGTGAACAGTAAAAAACAAAAAAAGATTAAGCCAAAAAAAATTAAAGAAACCAAGAAGAAAAAAATAGAAAAGAAGAAAGAAAAAGAAAAAATTCAAGCCAAGATTCAAAGTCAGGAAAAAATAGTAGAAACATTTACCCAAAAAGAAATTGAGATCATAGAAGGGTTGAATGAAACAGATTATGTTTTAAATAAGGCCCGTCTTAAACTTTCGGCACTGTCTACGGAAATTGAACAATTGGAAGGTAATATAGCCGGGTTGAATAAGGATTGGGAACACCTGTCTGAAGAGATTTCTAAGAATCGTGAGTATGCAGGAAAGCGTTTACGATCATTGTATAAAATGAATATGATCGGTCGGCTGGATGTGGCCGGGCTGCCAAGTTCTGTGTTTGATTTTTTTCTGCAGCAAAATTCTATGAAGCGGGTGATTAAATCAGACTTTCAGATTTTAGAGAAACAAAATCAAGATCTTGAAAGATTTGAGATTCTGGAAAAAGAACTTAAAAAAGAAATTGAGGCCAAAACAGCTCTTGAAATTCAGGCCAAAGATCAGGTGAGGATCAACCAGTTGGAAACGCTTAAAAAGGAGATGATTTTAAGGCAGATTCGCAAACAAAAGAGATTGTCCCTTGCCGCTGTTGACGCTTTGAAAGATGCAGCGATTCAGTTGGATAATCGGATAAACAGTATCCAGAGGGATGATATCACGCCATTAAATGAATTTTCTTTTTCAAATTATAAAGGGCGTTTGATAATTCCGGCTAGGGGAAAAGTGATTTCAAAATATGGCCCTTCCAGGACAGGGGATTACAAATCCTTCACTTTTCAGAAGGGAATTGATATAAGAGTGGAACGAGGAGAGCCTGTAAAGTCCGTATTCAAAGGTGAGGTCATTTTTGCTCAGTGGCTTAAAGGCTATGGCAATGTATTGATTATTGATCACGGTGACAGTTATTACACCTTGTATGCCCATATCGAAGAATTCTTCAAACAAAAAGGAGAAAACGTCGAAACCGGAGAGGTGGTTGCCACTGCCGGTGATACAGGATCAATTAAAGGGGTGTGCCTGCATTTTGAAGTGAGATATCACGGTAAGCCAGTAAACCCGATGAAGTGGTTAAGAAAAGGAGCGTAAACATGATAAAAAGATCTGAAACGATATTCGAGTCCAGGTTCCACACGATTGTTGCTATCTGTTTGTTTTTTTTCATTGCAGGGTTCACTGGTACTTTGCAGGCAAATGAAGAGACCTATACGTCTATAAAACTGTTTACCGATGTATTGGAAGAGCTTGAAAAGAATTATGTGGATGATGTTGATGCCGAAGAATTAATCCATAATGCGATTAAAGGCATGGTGGGTAACCTTGATCCTCATTCGAGTTTTATGCCGCCTGAGGCATTTGAAGAACTTCAGGATGATACAAAAGGAGAGTTCTCCGGTATTGGTATTGTTATTACCATGAAAGATGGCATTCTTACAGTCGTGTCTCCTATTGAAGGTACTCCTGCATATGAGGCTGGCATTAAGGCTGGAGATATCATTATTGGTATTGATGGTAAATCTACTAAAGATATGGCGCTTTGGGAAGCGGTGAATATGATGCGGGGACCTCGTCATAAAGTTGTTTTGATCACGGTGATCAGAGCTGAGGAATCCAGTTCACTTGAATTTTCTCTTAAACGGGATTTGATTCCCATGCAGAGTGTTAGAAGTGCAAACCTTAAACCGGGGTATGGTTATTTGCGTGTGACCAATTTTAGACAGACTACTTTAGATGAAATCAAAAAACATTTAAAGAAAATTGAGTCTAAAGATGGGGGATTAAAAGGTCTTATTATGGATTTAAGGGATAATCCGGGAGGACTGTTGGATCAGGCGACTAAAATATCTGATCTGTTCCTTGATAAAGGAGATATTGTTTCTATCAAATATAGATCCCAAAGAGCACCGGATATATTTAAAGCCCATTCCAGTAAGGAAGATCGAAAATATCCTGTTGTCGTCTTAATTAACGGTGGGTCAGCATCCGCTTCTGAAATTGTAGCCGGTGCATTACAGGACCACTCCCGGGCGTTGATATTGGGAACCACCTCGTTTGGGAAAGGATCCGTTCAAACTGTTCATCCTTTAAAGGACGGGTTTGGTATAAAATATACCATCGCAAGATATTATACTCCCAATGGACGTTCTATCCAGGCCAAAGGAATTGTGCCGGACATAGAAGTGGAATATGAGATTCTTGAAAAAAAAGAAAAAAAAGTATCTAATTTTGACAGAATGATCAGGGAAAAGGATTTGAAAAATAGTTTGAAACCTGAAGATACACAACCTGCAAAAGATAAAAAACAACCCAAGAAACATCCGAGACTCCTTGATACTGATCAGCTTCATAGTGATGCCCAAGTTAAAAGAGCTCTTGATATTTTGATAAGCTATGGAGTCTTCAGCAAACTAAATGGTAGTTAAAAAAAAGGTTACAAAAAGAAAAAAACCTGTTTCAAGAAAAAAGACACCCCGAATTCTAAGACAAAAAAACCCTATTGCCTTGAATGAATTTAAGAAGATTTTTTTAGGGATAGCCATTCTTGTGTCTTTGTGTCTTACGTTGGCAATGATTGCGGATATTTTTCTTCAGCCCCAGGGCACAAAGAAGGAAACGGTTCAAAAGGCATCAGAACAGACGACGATTGAGCCGATACAAGAAGGTATCCAAAATGAAATCATAAAAAAGATTCCTGCAAAAGGGTTAAAAGAAAAAGTCCAAAAGCCAAACGCGCAAAAGGGTATATCTCAAAACCCAGTTTCCAAAGAACCGGCAATGGGAAAACCCATAGAATATGAAGTATTCAAGGATGTTGATCAGACAGCCATAAAAAAGCCTGTGCCACCAATAAAAGATCGGATTCCCAAAATTGCCATCATTATTGATGATATTGGATATGATAGAAAAACGGCTATCGCTTTAAGTGAATTACATCCAGATATTACTTTTTCTGTATTACCTTTTGCTCCTTATGGGAAATCCTTGTCTGAAAGATTGCATAAAAAAGGGGCACAGCTGATGCTTCATTTGCCCATGGAGCCTGTCGAATATCCAAGTGTTGATCCGGGGCCTGGGGCAATTTTATCCCATATGCCACCGGATGTTTTATTGGGGCAACTCAAAAAAGCGATCCAGAATATCCCTTATATTATCGGTGTGAATAATCACATGGGGTCCCGCCTGACAATGCAGGCCAATAAGATGAATCAGATTTTTACCATTCTAAAAAAAGAGGACCTGTTTTTCATTGATTCAAGAACAGCACCAAAATCTGCGTGTAAAGCATCTGCACGACTGTTACAAATCAAATTTGCTCAAAGAGACGTATTCTTAGATAATATACAGGAGACTAAATATATTACAGGTCAGTTTAAAGTATTGTTGAAGCTAGCTAAAAAACATGGGTTTGCCATCGGTATCGGGCATCCATATCCGACTACTTTAGAAACGCTTGTAAAAGAAATTCCCAAACTGAAAAATAAGATTACAATTGTTCGGGCCAGTGAATTAACCTCTGTGCTCAGGTAATTAAAATAAATCGAACATTTGTTCGTTTTGTGTTGACTTAAAAAAAACTGCCTGGTAAAAATAGAACAAACGCTCGATTTATCAAATTTCGAGTTTTAGTTGGCAATAAACGCTTATCAGGAGACTTATAGTGTCGATTCCAGAACAACTTAAACCATATGCTGAGGTGCTTGGATATCCGGATTCGGAAGTTATCGGACAATTACTGACCCTGCTGTTTAACAGCGAAGACAAAATTAAAATAGCTGTTGCCCTGCCTGGAACCATATCGGAAATATCTGAAAAAACAGGAATTCCGATGGTAGATACGGAACGAATTGTTAAAGATATGCACATGAACGGGCTGATAAACGAAAAGATGGATTCCCAGAAAAAATACCGGTTATATCCCGGTATGATTGAGCTGAGGGATGCATCTTCCCTGGCGCCGAATCTAAACAGAGAAATCCTCAGATTATGGAATGTTATGATCAGAGAAGAGATGCCCAAAAGAGTCTCTTACTTGGAAA
>JAWSVH010000213.1:2005-2864 GCA_033852015.1 Desulfobacula sp. | reverse complement strand
AGATTAATAGCCTTTAGCAGCATAACAGGTATGCTGTTTCAAAGGAAAGGCTCAATGATTATCACGTCGTTGCAGCGGACCGCAAGCGGCGAGCCGCTTATCCCCTCGGCTTCGCTCGGCGGCCCCTGAACTCCAACGTTATACGTCATAGAGAATCATCATGGATTTAAAATCAGTTGTACCTTGGGGAAGATCACTCAAAGAGTACCAAGATATGTTTTTGTTGAATGACTCCGATTTAAACAAATCTATTCTTGGTTGTGGAGATGGTCCCGCCTGTTTCAATGCAGAGTGGACCCAAATAGGCGGTAAAATTGTTTCTGCCGATCCGATTTATCAATTTTCACCGGAACAGATCAAATCGAGAATTGAAGAATTGTATCCTCAAATAATGGAACAGATGTCTAAGACCGCTGAAAATTATGTCTGGTCGAACATCAAAACTGTTTCTGATCTGGGCAAAATCAGAATGGATGCTATGTCAAAATTCCTTCTTGATTTTTCTTCTGCAACTGAAGGCAGATATGTAAATTCAAGTTTGCCAGATCTACCATTTGAGGATTCACAATTTGATCTTGCCCTTTGTTCTCACTATCTGTTCCTTTACAGCGACCAAGTCAGTGAGGAAGAACATCTTAGTGCAATAACTGAGATGTGCAGAGTAGCCAAAGAAATCCGTATATATCCATTGATCGCTCTCAATGGTTCCAAATCGAAACATATCGAACCAGTCATTTCTTTTTTGAACAATTTAAACCGCAAGGTTTCACTAAAAAAGGCAAATTACGAGTTTCAGAAAGGCGCGACCCAAATGCTCGTAGTAAGTGCCGTATAACCGGTCATTGCAGCGGACCGCAAG
>JAWSVH010000213.1:0-1999 GCA_033852015.1 Desulfobacula sp. | reverse complement strand
GCTTCGCTCGGCGGCCCCTGAATTCCAACGTTCTATTTTAGTCGCCATCTTTTAAAACCCTTGACTAAGTTCACATATTTGTATACTTTGAGCCTATGAGATCGATATCATTCTACAAGACCTCCTCAGGAAAGTGCCCGGTTGAAAAGCATCTGGATTCTCTCTCTGACACTCAAGTCACTAAAATAACCTGGGTTCTGAAATTGGTGCGTGAAACTCAAAATATCTCAACCAAATATTTCAAGAAACTGGTCAAAACAGATGATATCTGGGAAGTAAGAGTTAGTGTAGGAAAGAATATTTTTCGCCTTCTTGGTTTTATACAGAATCAGGAATTAATAATTTTGACAAATTCTTTTCAAAAGAAAAGTCAAAAAACTCCAAGGCAAGAAATCAAATTGGCTGAGAAAAGAAAAAAAGATTATTTGAGCAGGAGGTAGTTATGGATGACCTTGATAAATATATAGAAAAAAGGAAAAGTAAGAGTCCAAAATTTGCTCAAAATTATGAGAAAGGTTATGAGCAGTTTAAAATTGGCATTCTACTTAAACAGGCCCGTCTTGAAGCTGGGCTTACCCAAGAACAAGTTGCAACCAAATTAAAAACTGGCAAATCTGCAATTTCAAGAATCGAAAACCATGCTGAGGATATTCGTTTGTCAACTTTGGTAAACTACGCACAAGCTTTGGGAAAAAGTCTCAAATTAGAAGTGGCATAATCTACAAAAAATAGAACCAGTCGTTGCAGCGGACCGCAAGGGGCGTATCCCCTTATTCCCTCGGCCCTTCGGGCGCTCGGCGGCCCCTGAACTCCAACGTTCTGTATCAAAAGGCTCTGCACAATCAGCTTGACATATAATTATAATATATTTACAGTATAAGTATGAAAAAGTTAATCTTCGAATGGGATGACACCAAAAATGGAACCAATCAAACAAAACATGGCGTCTCCTTTGAAGAAGCACAAGCTGTATTCTTTGATGAAAGTGCAATTCAATTCGACGATCCGGATCATTCCATTGATGAAGAGAGATTTTTACTTTTAGGTTTCAGCCAGAAGCTCAAAGTCCTGGTTGTGTGCCATTGTTATCGCAGTGATGAATCAATAATTCGTATCATTTCTGCAAGGAAAGCAACCCAAAAGGAACAAAAGGTATATTTTAGGAGGCCATGATGAGAAAAAAATATGATTTTGAAAATATGAAAGGCCGTAAAAATCCTTATGCTAAAAATCTAAAAAAGCAGGTTACCATCCGTATTGGTGTCGATATAATAGAGTACTTTAAAAATCAGGCAGAGGAAACCGGTGTCCCATATCAAAATTTGATCAACCTGTATTTACGGGATTGTGTTCAATCCAACAGAAAACTATCTTTAAACTGGACCCAGTAAGATACAGAACAAGTCGTTGCAGCGGACCGCTTGCGGCGCAGCCGCAGTGCCCTCGGTTCTTCGAACCTTCGGCGGCCCCTGAACTCCAACGTTATGTGTCACTCGGCAATCAAAATTTAGAGGAGAGAAATTATGATTGGACATTCAGCAGCACCTCCTAATAATCTACATCTAAACGCAAGATTCAAAAAACGGCCTGAAGGAGCTTGGGTAAAAAAACCTGAAGCAGAATTGACAACAATAAGAAAACAAATTCAGAAATCTACTTATAGTATAAAAGGCCCTTTTATAACAAGTATCGTATTAATGCCTTTTTCTTTCATTATTGATACCACATTGCCTTTTGGAATGAATCTTATAATATTCTTCGCACTATCCTTTATTGGAATCTTCATTTATCAAATAATTCAAGGTCGCTCTTTTGTGAAGGCTCCAAACTTCAAAATTTGCAACAAATGTTTACGGGAAGATCTTTTAAATATTAAAAAGTGTTGGTGTGGCGGTATTTTTGAGCCACCCGAATTCTATAATTTTCTACCAAAAGACTCTGACACTGAGTCTCAAATTTGAAGTGCGACAAAATCACACATAACACATATGAGCCGCCC
>JAWSVH010000046.1:0-31155 GCA_033852015.1 Desulfobacula sp. | reverse complement strand
CCGGTTGCAATACTCCCGGTGTCCACATCAGTTTTCCCACTTCATCCATTCTTTTAAAAACATTTGGTAAGGATGAAAAATGGGTAGAAGATAAACTTTACCATCTGATTTATCTGGGGAAAAAATATTTTGACCAGGTCTCTGTCGGGGCCCAGGATGCCACACGCACATCAGCAAAATTTTTACAGCACTTTGCCCGAACCGCCTTTGAAGCCGGCGCAGACCGTCTTCGCCTGGCAGATACTGTGGGCCTGTTCAGTCCCTCATCTGTCATGGCACTGATAAGAAACCTGAAGCACTCGGTTCCAGATCTTGATCTGGAATTTCACGGACACAATGATCTGGGAATGGCCACAGCCAACGCAGTCAGTGCAGTGGAATCCGGGGCAGCTTCATTAAGTGTAACAATCAACGGACTTGGCGAACGTGCCGGCAATGCACCCTTAGAAGAAGTGGCCATAGCTTTGTTTGAAATCGGAGGGTTCCGCGCAAATATCGCCACCCAGGGCATGGATGAACTGTGTCGCCTGGTTGCTACCGCCTCCGGATCTGTCATTCACGAATCTAAGCCAATTATTGGGAAGAATGTTTTCCGGCATGAATCCGGGATTCATTGCTCTGGACTTTTAAAGGATCCTTCATCTTACCAACTGTTTGAACCCAAAAAAGTCGGAAAAAAAACGATCGAATGTGTAATTGGATATCACTCCGGAACCTCTGCCATCTGCCATGCAATGGAAAAACAGGGTGTAACAATCAATAAGGACAAAGCCAGAAAATTATTATCGCTTGTTAGAAAAACGGCTCACTCACAAAAATCATTACTCAACTCTTCACAACTGAGATTGCTATACGATAATATCAAATAGTATAAGGTTACCATAAAATTAAGACCATATTCTTCATTTCCCCGCTATGTTACAGATACTCTCGATGAGATCGGGCTCGCAGATCATATTATCCAGCTTGCCCACGGACGAATGAAAGCAGCTGGTTCTGCAGAAATCATGCGGCCGCATCTTGGAATCCCCATTTAAAACTACATATGCAGAACCTGCAATTCCAACCTTTGTTACTTCTGTCTATCGTTTGACTTCTAAATCACAGCTGTGCGATAATGGTTCAACGCGTTTGATTCAACATCGACTCAGATCCACATAGGAATAATTACGCATCCAGATGATCTCTCTTTTTTTTAAAATTTTTATTGCCGGCGTTAGTTTTCTTATCCTTTTGCTTGTTTTGAACAGAAGTTTCTTTTTTTTAAACCCATTCTGGCAAACCGCAAAACGCAAAAATCAATTAAAACCGTTTCTCACCAACGGGATGTATAGTAACCCCACTGTGTTAAGGGCTGTAAAATCTTATCTACCTCCCAAATGCCAGACGTCTTTACCCAAATTCACTATCCCTCAAAAAGATTTAACTCAATTTGTTGTTCAATTTATCGAACACAATACCGAGTCCAAAAACCTTATTATTCTAGCGATTCCGGGTATGGGCAAGACTTCATTTGCGTTGAACTTTTACACGTACACCAAAAATCAAAGTTCAAAAAAAAAGTATTCGACGCTTCTGGTTCCTTTGGCTTTTAAAAATGCCGATCAAACGATCAAAAATACTCCTGACAAGGAAAATACTGTATTATTTTTAGATGGGCTGGACGAAGATATACATGCATTTTCCAATCCTGGAGAACGTCTTTTCCAACTTATGGAGACTGCTGCGGAATATAAAAAAATAATCATCACCTCCAGTTTGGATTTCATACCGGAAAACCAGATCAAAACCTTCCAAAAAGGGTATAAAACAGATTCAAACAGACTGAAAACAAGCATTAAACATTATAAAACCACTGTTGTCTACCTCCCCCCAATGTCCTATAGCCGGGCAGAAAAAATATTAGGCCACCTACTTCCGTTCTGGAAAAACAATATTAAAACAAAAACATTAAACTATATTCAATCCAACTCTGCGGGTGTTACGCCGTTCACTCTAAATTATCTTCCACAAATATTGCCGAGTGAACCCATGCTGCTTTCAAAAAATTACATTTACAGGCAGATCGTCCAGCATTGGATAAACGACCAACATGCCTGGCCTGACAAAAATATTTTAAACCATTTTATCGAACAATTGGCCGTTGATCTGTTTTCAAACCGCTTCGCTCGCGGAGAGGAATCTATTCATACAGATGAACTAATCACATGGTTTACGGCCTGGGGTGCTTCGCTGAAACCGATCAGCAAAGATAGTCAAACACTTATCAGCACGGATGCCGCAGGTGTGGTGTGTTTCACCCACCGATCTATCATGGAATATTTATTTGTTCAGCAGCTAAAGGGCGCAAATAAACATTGCCATCAAACTTTTCTGACCGATGAGATGAAAAGTTTTTTTATTGAAAGCCTTGTGGAACAGGTCTCTGACTCTCTTTCAGAGGCCTTGATATGGCTAAAACCATTTGCCTTAAAAGCCCAGGGTCTCAGCCTCAAATCAGATGACCAGAATGCAGAACTTCGCCCACCACTTTTCCAGACAATTCTTAAAAAAAATCCCCAGTTTGGTTTTTTAAATCGTCTATCACGCTTACTTCAAAATCCTGTTTTCATGGAGTTTGGATGGGACCCCAAATTATATAAAAATTTGAAATTGGCCCGGCACCATTCAAAATCATCTTTCATGGAACTAAAAGACAAACGCCAGAACGTTCTTATTGTTTCAGAACAGATAGAAATCAGTCAAAAAGGCAAAAAAACAAAAAGGATCAAGTTAACCCAAAATGTTTTTGATGAATATGCCACCCTGCTGGACAGCGCAGCTTTCATAAAACTGAATAGGGCTGTTGGGTTAGATGGCCTTCAGATGATCGCCCGTCTTAACCGGTCTGGAAAACTTGCTTTGATCCCGGATCTGAAAACGTTTAACTCATTCACGCTCTTTTTCTGGAAAAATATTTTTGATACGGGAAATTAAAGTCTTTACCTTATATTTTAAATAAAAAACATTGGGATGTATACAAGCTGGAGACTGACATGAAAAAAAATAAAATTGTGCATCAGATTGATATCACACGAATAGAGGGAAATGATAAATTCCGAATAAAAGACCATATTATTGATGAAGATATTCTTGCCATCCGCATTAATGGTGAAGATGCATTTCAAATGGTATTTTCCATGACCCATGTACAAGAGCTTGCTGTAGGGTTTTTATTTACACAGGGCATTGTCCATAAAAAAACTGATATAAAAGACATTGAAATTTCAAAAGGAAACAAACTATGCCATATCATTTTAAATCAAGCATCCTTAACACGGCTCACCCAATTTAAAAAAGTTTCTCAGACAAAAGGTTCCAGCGGCGGAGCATTACTACAGGATAATGCTGCTGGTTTATCAGTTGATCAAAACAAAAATTTTACCATCACTCCGGATCAAGTAAAATCCTTGATCCAGATGCACTGGGATAATTCAAAATTATTTCATGAAACAGGGGCCGTCCACAGTGCCGCTTTGTGTAACCCAGATAAAAGCTTGTCGTATTATGAGGATATCGGAAGGCACAATGCCTTGGACAAATTGGCAGGAAGTATTTTTTTAAATGAAATTGTTACAGCAGACAAGATCGCCACCGTAAGTTGCAGAATGTCTCTTGAAATTGTGGGGAAAATTATCAAAGCAGGAATTCCCATTGTTATTTCCAATGCCGCCCCCACTTTAAAAGCAGTTAAGTTAGCAGATAAATCCGGCTTAACCATTATTGGTTTTGCCAGGAACAACCGATTTAACATCTATACCCATGAAAATAGAATAAGAACGATGGAAAATTAAGTTCAAAGCATTGCAAGCCCCTGCTCCACCTCTTTTCGTTTATCTTCAGAATACAAAAGCTCTACCAGTTTTAAAGCAAACTCACATGCGGTTCCTGCGCCACGACTGGTAATACAATTGCCGTCGACGGCCACATTCACCTCAAGCGTATTTCCATTATCAATGATGTTGGAAAAAGCAGGGAAGCAAGTCACCTTTCCAGGAGTAATAAGCCCATGATGATGCAAAACAACTGCAGGAGAAGCGCAAATCGCTGCATAATATTTTTCTTGTTTGGCCTGTTTTTTTAAAAGGCTCTCAAGTTCTTTTGAATCTCGAAGGTTTTCAGCACCGGGTATCCCACCTGGCAAAGCGATTAAATCAAATTCATCATTGATACATGTTTGAATCAAACAATCTGCTTTAAATTCTATTCCCTTTGATGCTTTAATCATGATCTGATCCACAGAGGCCACAATAACATTGGCATTAGCACGCCTGAGCACATCTATAATCGTAATGGCTTCCATTTCCTCAACACCTTGAGCGACGGGAACAAGAACTTTTCTCTCCATACTATATCCCTTTTTCTTTCATCTTCTCTGCGTCTTCTCTTTCTTTTTTCTTTTTCAAATAATATTTTCTATTCTGATCTTTTATTTTATCTTTATTATTTGCTCGAAATTGCCTCTTCTTCTCCAGGATTTCGTCTCTGTTTTCACTATAATAAGCTTTTACTCTATCAATGACTTTTTGACGATTTTTTCTGTATCTTTTTCGATCTCTTTCATTTTCCTTTTTGCGATTTTTTCTGTACCACTCGGTATGCAGTCTTGACAATCGCTCTTTATTGTCCAACCAATACTGCTGGCGATATTGTTTGCGTTTTAAAAGTCGTTCTTCCTGGGTCAATGCTTCCGGTGATTCTAAATCCTTTATATCACCATTTTCATATGCCAGCTGCTGACAAAGAACACATTGCCCACTTGAGACATATCGAGGTGAAACATGTCCATGTTTACAGGTTCTTCCGGTAAAATAATGTGTATGTCCCGCCGCTTTGGCCTGTTTTTTTTGCGGAAGCATCTGACCGGTTGTCAAATCATTTGCCCCATAAGTTTTTTCATCCATTTTTTAAGAATCCGAAATTAAGATTTAAGTCCGAGTATGAATTTAGCATTCATTAATAGATACTAAATATCATTTTAAACACAATATTTCAAGATGTTATATTTAAGTTATTCAGCTTACAAAAACCTGGGATTCCATTGAAACATCCCCTATTTTTTCCCTTTATCCTTTTTCATTTGAATATACCAGTCTTGGTCCCCGTATAACTTTTGTGAACATTCAGGGCACATGCCATGACTAAACGATGCTTGAGTATGACTTTCAATATAAGATTCAATGCGATTCCAATATCCTTTATCATCCCTAATTTTCTTACAATTGGAACAAATGGGAATCAAACCACTTAACGTATTAATATGATCTAACGCACCTTTTAATTCCCCAACCAGAATTTCTCTTTCATTTTGAACTTTTATTCGATGGGTAATATCTCTGGCTATGTGTACCACACCAATCATATTTTTATCCGGATTGAATATTGGATCGACGGTCACCAACATCCACCGGTTATTTTGAACCTCAACTTCTATACAGGCTCTTTTTTGGTTTGTTTCCATCTCAGGAAGCGGACATCCTTCAATCTGATGATCTGTTCCATGAAGTAACTTACAACACTTTATCCCAATGGTTTCTTGAACGGTTAAACCAAAAAATTTTTCCACTGTGCGGTTAGATCTTATAATTTTACCATCTAAATCAATAATGCAAATCCAGTCATCGATCGCATCAAATGTCTTTTCCCAGGTTCTGAGTTCTTCTTGAGAGGCCATTTGACCTTTTTGGGGGATATTGATTATTCCCATATTTTTTATCAATTCATAAACACGATTTGATGTCTTTTTATAAAATTTCATCTCAACTCTCCCATACCCACTCTTCAGGATTGTTTTATTGTATAAAATTTAATAAGTTTAAGCATAAAATCGACAGAGCTTTAGAAAAGAATTTCAGATCAAATGAGTTCCTATAAGATAAATTTAAAAATACAATTATGCAAGAAATATATAAATTGAATTCAGGTTTCACGCCATGCAAAAAAATGGTATCTTAATGAATAAATTTATTGGATTTCACTATTTTTTAAAAAATTATTCAAATAAAAAGGGGAAAAGATGCTAAATTTTAACTTTCACAATCCTACAAAAATTTTATTCGGAAAAAACCAGATTAAGAAAATTAAAAAAGAGATCCCATCAGGTTCAAAAGTTCTAATCACTTATGGTGGTGGAAGCATTAAAGCAAACGGGATTTTAGACACTGTTATAAAAACCCTTGACGGATATGAACTATCTGAGTTCGGAGGAATAGAACCCAATCCTTCATACGAGACATTAATGAAATGTGTTGCGCAGATTCACACATCCCAAGTAGACTTTATCCTTGCCGTCGGTGGTGGTTCTGTTATCGACGGAACTAAATTTATCGCAGCCGCTGCCCTTTACGAAGGAGAACCATCTGAAATTCTAACCAGCTTCGGCTTCAGTATCAAAAAAGCCCTCCCATTTGGTACCGTGCTCACTCTACCCGCCACAGGTTCAGAAATGAACTGCGGATCGGTCATCACGAACAAAGCATTACGGACAAAGCTTCCTTTCACAAACCCTGCAGTATATCCTGTTTTTTCAGTTCTTGATCCGGAAACAACCTATACACTTCCTCCAAAACAAATAAGCAATGGCGTAGTCGATACTTTCATCCATATAACTGAGCAATATCTTACCTACCCGGTTAATGCGAAAATCCAGGATCGTTTTGCCGAAGGCCTGCTTTTAACTTTAATTGAAGAAGGACCTAAAGCACTTGCCGACCCCAAAGATTATGATATAAAGGCAAATCTTATGTGGTGCGCCACATTAGGCCTTAATGGCCTGATTGGTGCGGGAGTCCCTCAAGACTGGGCGACGCATATGATCGGCCATGAAATAACCGCCATACATGGCGTAGATCACGCCAGAACACTGGCCATCGTGCTGCCATCGCTGCTCCGACTGCAAAAAGAGGACAAAAAAGAAAAACTGCTTCAATATGCTGATCGGGTTTGGGGAATAACAAGTGGTGATGATAACGAAAAAATCGATCTGGCCATTGAAAAAACGATTGATTTTTTCCATGCCATGGGGATTGGTACAAAATTAAATGATTATGATATTTCAAAAGAAGCCATCCCTGCGATTATTGATCAGTTAAAAGCACATGGAATGGTCAAATTAGGTGAAAAACAAAAAGTCACCCCTGATATCGCCCAAAAAATTCTTGAGATGAGCGTATAAGGAAAAAATCAAATGAGTATTTTCACAATAGATGAAGATAAATGTACCCACTGTGGTATCTGTGTCCATGCTTGTCCGACCCAGGTAATTGAATGCATATCAAAAGAAGCATTGCCCTCATTAATTTTGGGGGCAGCTCCCTTTTGTATTGAGTGTGGACATTGTGTAACCATATGTCCCACAAGGGCTCTCACCCACAAAGCCATTGACCCGGATGACTGTGATATCATAGACAAAAAGCTTATACCGGAAGCTAAAAACATCGCCCAATTTTTAAAATCCAGGCGATCCATACGTGCATTTAAAGACAAGCCGGTCGATCGAGAAACATTAACAGATCTAATAGATCTTGCCCGGTATGCACCCACCGGGAGCAATAAACAAGAGGTTCACTGGACTGTTTTTGATGACAAAAACAAAATAAAGGATCTTTCCGCTTTAGTGATTGACTGGGCAGGGCAAATGGCTAAGATAATTCCAGATGAGATATCTGCCCGAAAAATGGAAAGATTAACCGAAGCCTGGGCCCTGGGAAAAGACAAAATACTAAATGACACCCCTGCGCTTATTTTAGTTCATGGCCAAGAAGACCTTCCCTTAATACAGACCGATTGTATCATTGCCCTTACCTATTTGGAGCTGTATGCTGCATCTAAAGGTTTAGGAACATGCTGGGGGGGGTATTTCACGGGTGCTGCAAATTTTCATAAACCACTAATTGATAAATTAGACCTTACTCAAAACCACAAATGCTTCGGTGCGATCATGATCGGTTATCCACTTTATAAATATAAACTGATCCCAAAACGAAAGCCATCCAATATCATTTGGGGTTAAGAATATTCATATCGAGAATCAATTTGTGGTAATCTCTATGTTAATTTAGATTATTGCAAATTGATTTCGATATCTCTATACTAAAAGCATCTCCTATCTTCCTATAATTTTGAGAGGTAACTGTGAATAACGATTTTACAGAAAGTACCTACAGATCACTGATGAATTTCACCCTGGAGTTATATCAACTTGAAGATATGAGAAAAGTACTATCGCTTATCGTCGAGAAAACCGTTCAATTGATGAATGCCGATAGATGTACTTTGTATTTATTTGACAAAAAAACAGATGAACTCGTCTCTGAATTTTATCATGGTGCTCCTAAAAAAAAGATACGGGTTCCTCTTGGAGATACCAGCATCGCCGGGTATTGTGGAATCCATAAAAAGATCATAAATATTAATGATGTTTATGGCGATATTACCAAAACTTATAAGGGGCTTAAATTCAATAAAATTTTTGATGAAATCAACCAATATGAAACAAAGTCCATATTGTGCATTCCACTATTAGATTCTAAAGACAGGCTGCTTGGGGTCATTAGCATGTTAAACAGTCTGTCCGCTTCTGGTTTTTCCAAAAAAGACGAATCCCTTTTAAAAACCATCTCTCACCATGCCGTAATTTCGGTCAGCAGACTACAACGTCAGGAACTGTCTACCATCTTTTCCGAACAAGAACAAAAAAGGTTTACCGGAAGCCAGGAACTATTTATAATTTTTTTTGATATTATTGATTATACTCGGCTAAGCGAATCCCAAGGGGATGAAAAAATAAAAAAAATTATTCAAGCCTGGGAAGAAGATCATATCCGATTAATAAATGATTATGGTGGTATTTATGTCAAATCCGCTGGTGACGAAATTATGTCCCTGTTTGGTTTTGATCCCACATTTATTGAACAACCACCCGACACGGATTCTTTTAACCTCCAATTTGATAAAAACTTAACTCTTGATGAGATTATTCGTGTAAAAAACAGTATTTCAAATCATACAAATTTAAAATTATTCATTCCCCAATTCACACACTGGCTTGACAGCAAAAAAGGCACATTAGATAAAAACACGCTAAACAAAGCAAAAAGGTTCAAACGTTCTTTATGGGCCCAAAATGTTATTAAATTCATGTATATGGCCCAGAAAAACATGAACAAACTCAACAATTTTTTCTTTGAAAATAATATTTTAACCCAGGAAAAACTTCACAGAGTTTTCATGAAAGGCGGGGCTGAATTTGGGCCTGTTATCGTAGGGTTTGATTTTTATGGTCGAATCGATGTTATTGGAGATATTGTAAACGTTGCTGCCAGAATAACGGATAAAGGCAATAAATATACCATTGGTGCAAGCATAGTTGAACAGCCTTTATTGATTGGGCCTAACTTAAATAATCTGCTGCCTAAAAAAGGTTTTGTTAACAAAACAAAAAATTATTTGCGTTTAAAGGGCAAAGAAAAACCCATTTATATCTACTCCATCGACAGCATAGATTCATTAGAAAACAGATCTTTTATCCCCTCCTCTTCTTTCTTATGCCATAAAAAATTTGTTTTAAAACAAATAAATGGCCTTGATAAAGTCGAACAAACAACGCTGCCATTCAACTATGCCAGTTATAAAATTGAAAATAATGATAAATACCTGGTCGACCATTCAAAAAGAGTTGCCATTAACAGTTTACACATCATAGACCTGTTAAATAAAATGACACCTGATCGTCAATCCATCACTCCAGATCAGAAAAAAACCATTACGATCACAGCCTTGCTCCATGATATAGGAAGACATTCACTAAATGATCAGGTTAAAGCATACATTGATCCCACAAAGAGTATCCGTGCTATCAACGAAGAGGAAAAAGAAGTATTCAGCCGGTTAACAAGTTCCTTTGGCAATTCTATTTTAGAAAGCATTACGCAATTGAGACCGTTTGCCCATTATGTAAAATGTTGCGGGCTTCATTATAATGGGTATTATCAGTATCAATCATATGCAGATAATCCTTCAAAAGAGAATCTACCTGTTGAAAGCAGGATTGTCACTGTAGCCAATGCAATCGACTCTATCCTTTCTGATGCCCCTTTTAAAGAAAAACTGGATATAGAGAATCTGATAGACATATTCAAAACAGATATAAAACAACCAAAGGGCCAAGCCCAGGTACAAAAATTTGACCCAGCAATTTTGTCTGTAGTGATTGAATATTACCAGCAGGTTTTATTGAGCGGTTCAAACATCGTTTTAAAATAATTTGATATTAATTAAGTATATTACGAATCATTTGTGACAGATCTTTGGTCACAATCGGCTTCATTAGAAAACCATTAATACTTAAAAAGGCTGCTTTTTCTTTTGACATAGTCTCACTGAACCCTGTACAAATCAATATTGGAATATCTGAACGTATTTTTCTTAGTTCAATAGACAATTTATCACCTGTCATCTTTGGCATTGTCATATCAGTAATAACCATATCAAATTTATCAGGGCTTGATTTAAAAGTCTCAAGCGCTTTAATACTGCTTGTGAATGAGGTAACTTTATAGCCCAAACGCTCCAACATCTGCGTTTCCATATTTATGATTTGTTTTTCATCATCGATGAGCAAAATTTTCTGGGTTCCACCTTTTAAGGGTTGATGATTTTTTTTGGGGGGCACTTGGGATATCGATTTTACCATCGGGAAAAAAACATTAATTTTAGTCCCTATGCCAGGTTGACTAAAAACCTGGATGTCGCCATTCATACTTTTTACAATTCCGTGTACAACGGATAATCCCATCCCTGTACCCTTACCCTTTTCTTTAGTGGTAAAAAATGGATCAAAGATTTTTTCCACCACTTCTTTAGCCATACCCACTCCTGTATCAGCGACCGTCAAACAGGCAAAAGCCCCAGGGTTAATATCCAGTCCGATAATGTCCTGATCACTTAATCGAACTTCCTTTAGATCTACTCTTAAATCCCCTCCGGCATCACCCATGGCATAATAAGCATTGGTTGTTAAATTAATAAGTATTTGATGAATTTGAATTGGATCAGCCTTAATTACACCACATTCGGTTTGGATATTCTGCTTTATATCAATGGTTGTTGGAATTGTAGATCTAATAAACTTTAATATTTCCTTTATTACTGGCTGAATTTTCAGCAATCTTAATTCATTATTTTCCTGACGTGAAAATGTAAGAATTTGTTCTACTAAATTTTTAGCTCTCTGGGCACTGGCATATATCTGATCAAGATGGATATGAAATGGATGATCTCCACTAATATCTTCTAATAACATTTCGGTATGACCGAC
The DNA here is from genome assembly GCA_033852015.1 of Desulfobacula sp. Classification (GTDB taxonomy): domain Bacteria; phylum Desulfobacterota; class Desulfobacteria; order Desulfobacterales; family Desulfobacteraceae; genus Desulfobacula. Next base: position 19,799 of record JAWSVH010000046.1, on the reverse strand, counting down.
AATAGGAAAAAGAATATTATTGAAATCATGGGCGATCCCACCGGCAAGCGTACCAATAGATTCCATTTTTTGAGCACGACGTAATTGTTTTTCCATTTCTTTCACATTGGAAACATCCCTGAATATTGTTAATTTAGAGATTGTTCCATCAGAATTAATTATCGGAGCATTTGCAACTGAATAATACGAATTGGATTTTGGTTCATCTAATTCATATTCAATATATTCTTCTTCTTTAATCTTATCAAATACACACCATGGACATTTTTTACTTCTATTATATATGGCTTTATAACAAGACTTTCCAATTGCATCCGCCCCAATTCTCTTTCCCATTTCACTGTTCATAAATTCAATTTTAAATTCAGGAGAACAAATATAGGCACAATCTTTCATGGCATTCATCATAGAAAAATATTTCTTTTTACTTACCTGTAGTTCCTCATCTATTTGTTTTCGCTCATGGATTTTATCCTCTAAATAAGCAACTCTGTGTTCCAACTCTTCATACGATACTTTTTTAGTCATTGGGAACCTCTCCAATTTCTTTAATATCAATCAGTTTCAATATTTGTCTCTTAACCCTTTTTCCACCTGCTAATTTTTTCAAAAGCGCCTTGAGCAGTATTCACCAATGTTTTAATATTAACAGGTTTTTTAAAATAGTCATCAAATCCAGCTTCTCTGCAATCGGTAAGTTCAAAAAGAGACGCATATCCTGTAACCGCAAAGATCATGGCCATGGGCATATCCTTTCGGATGGATCGACACAATTCAAGACCATTCATTCCCGGCATATTAAGATCTAAAAACATGACTTGAATTTTGTCATCTTTCAGAAGTTCTAACGCATCATCACCATTTTGGGCTGATTTTATATCATAACCTGCTCGCGAAAAAGCATGCTCCATTAAAAATATAACCGCTTCATCATCATCAACAATTAAAATTTTATCCTGATTCATACTCTTCCCTCCCATCGTTTCATTTTTTTTTATATCCGCTCGGTAAAATAGTCGTCAGATTGTGGTCAAGTCCAGCAAGACTTTCAGACATGCCTACAAAAAAATACCCCCCCGGCTTGAGGGCTTTACATAAAGAGTTCACCACCTTTTGCCTCGTCGGAGTATCAAAATATATCATAACATTTCTGCAAAAAATAATATCAAAGGTATCAAAAGGAGTATTCGATATTAAATTGAATTTCTTAAATTCTACATATTGTTGAACATGAGGTTTTACTTTAACATAATCCTTTTGTTCTCCTTTTCCTTTCTGAAAATAAGTATGCAAAATGGAAGGCGGTACGTTTTTCGCCCTTTCCTCTGGGTATACAGCTCTTTGACCGACCTTCAACATTGAATCTGAAACATCAGAAGCAAAAATTTTAAATGAAAATGAATTGGCCAACAACTGAACTGCAATAGAAAATGCTTCTTCTCCGCTGGACGATGCAGCACTCCAAAGTTTTAAAGGTTTTGTGTTATCAAGGGTCTTAATAATATATTCACAATGTTTATTTTCTCTAAAAAAATAAGTATGATTGGTTGTAATGGCGTCGATAAATGCAATAAATTCATTTGAATCACTTAACATCAGTTTTATATAATCAGACACAGAAGATATCTTTGTTATTCGCATCCTCTTGGATATTCTTGCGATCAAAAGATTATATTTTTGATCATTGAGAACAATACCGGATTCTTTATAAACAATGCGGGAAAGTTTTTTAAACTGTGCCGGGCTAATTTTGTTTTCAGGGGCCATAATACCTTTCCGTTAGATGAACAAATCTTATATTTTTTCTAATAGAGTAACAGCTTTGTGAGCGATACTATTAATATCTTGAACATGATCAACCGCACCAATATTTATGGCCTCTTTGGGCATCCCAAACACAACACAGGATTTTTCATCCTGGGCAATATTAACAGCCCCGGCATATTTCATCTCCAGCATTCCTGCAGCACCATCTTTTCCCATACCTGTAAGAATAATACCAAGTGCATTGGCACCGGCATATTTTGCAATGGACTTGAACAAAACATCAACCGCAGGTCTCTGGTAATGGACAAGGGGGCCATTTTTAATTTCCACATAATAGCTGGCGCCACTTCGTTTAAATATCATATGATAATTTCCCGGTGCAATCAGCACTCTGCCGGGAGACACTCTGTCACCATTTTTTGCTTCTGCAACATTCATCTGACAAAGCTCATCCAATCTTGCAGCAAATGATGTCGTAAACTGGGCAGGCATGTGCTGAACCACCACAATACCAGGGGAGTTTGCCGGCAGTTGTGTTAACACTTTTTTTATGGCTTCAGTTCCTCCTGTGGATGCACCAATGGCAATAATTTTATTTGTTGTGGCAGCAAGAGCTTTTGATTTTATAATGGCAACGGGCTTGTTTGTTGTTTTCTGGACAGATACAGGGTGTAACTTTGCACCATAAACTGCTCTGATTTTTTGGGCCAGCTGCAAACTCATATCCCCCACAGAATATGCTGCACTTGGTTTAGAAATCACTTCAAGAGCGCCTAAGGAGATCGCTTCAAGGGCAAGATCACTTCCCTTTGCAGTTAAGGAGCTGACAATAATTACAGGGAGTGGAAAATGCACCATCAATTTTTTTAAAAAAGTTATGCCATCCATACGGGGCATTTCAATATCAAGGGTAATCACATCCGGTTTCAGTTGAACGATTTTATCCCGAGCAACATAAGGATCCGGCGCTGTCCCAACCACCACAATTCCTTTTTGCTTAGATAATTGCTCCTTAAAAACTTTTCTTACAACAGCTGAGTCATCTACAATTAAAACTTTTATATCATTCGACATATAAGATTCCTCTGAAATTTAGATCAATTCATTGTGATAGAAATTGCCATCATGGATTGAGGTGTTGCCATAATGATAAAAGTTTGGGTTTGAGAGAGCTTGGATTCATCAATCACTTCTGGAAGATCTAATTGAAAAGGATTTTTTGAATCCACCCGACTCAATGCATTGCCGCATATCATGTTCAACGTTTCCGTTAACGTACCCAAAACAACATCTTTTTCAGGATTTTTTTGAGATTCACCCATAAAACTTTTTGTCATATCAATCAAAAGATCTTTAGGGATAAAAAGAGTGAGGTACCCAGAAAAATCACCGGTAAATTCTAATTGACAAGCCATACCAGGCATTTTTTCATATAGGCCACTTTCACCTAATATTGATTCTTGTACAAATTCAACCGGCAAATAGAACATGGTCTCCATGACCTCAAAAATCGAATCCTTCGCCGCTTTGCTCAAAATCTCCATCATAACTTTCTTCTCCAAGAATATTAATTAATAGGTCCCTTACGATTTCAGGGGTAAAGGGTTTGGTGATATATCCAGCAACACCACAATCGGTAAACTCTTTAATTTTAGATTCATTCCCCTCGGTGGAAATAGCGATAACCGGAATATCTTTAAAAAGGATATCTTGTTTAAGGGCTCTGACAAATTCCAAGCCATTCATAACAGGCATATTATAATCGGTTACAACAAGATCAATCCAACTGTTTTTCATTAGCAAAAGTGCTTTTTCCCCATCCTCAGCTTCATGAAATTGTGAATTTTTATACCCCGCTGCTTTAAAAGTCTTTTTTATTACAGAACGCATGGGCATTGAATCATCAACTATCAGTATTGAATATGACATGATGTGTTCCTGTTATTTAATGTTAAACCATATGTAATAATTCTTCTACTTGTTTCATGTTCATACCAAACTCTGCAATAATCATGACAATATCGTCAGCAGACAAACCAAGTTCTTCTACAACCTGAGCTTTAAACCGATATGAAAGGCCATCTAAGCCCACGCCATTTCCCATCATCATACAAATACAATCTGCCAGATAAACAACCGCAATTTCTCTATCCTTGATCATGGATTCATCGGACAAATGATGGTGTCGAATGATATTGACCATTTTCGGACTAAACTTCCACATTTTTGCAATCATGGCGCCTAATTCAGCATGATCAATTCCAATTACTTTTTTTTCGGCTTCTCTAAAACTATATTTTTTATTATCAACCAAATCTTGAATTTTATGATAGGAATCAAAGACATGGGTTTGTAAAACTATCTTGCCGATATCCTTTATCAAAGCCGAGGTAAATATAGTATTCTTGTTTTCAAGATTAAATTTAACTGCCAGCTGCTTTGCTATGACCGCCGAAGAAACAGAATATCGCCACATATCTCCTTCTTCCAACCCATAACCTTTTGAACCGCCCGAAAGTGCTTTGGTACCAGATTTTAATAAAACAAGTTCAACGACCTGGTCTATACCCAACATATTAACAGCCGTCTTTATCGATTCTGCCGGATTTTTAAGCCCAAAATATACCGAATTACACGTCCTTAATATATTGGCTGTTATCGCAGGATCATATTGAATCACATTGGCAATATCTTCCATAGAACTATCCGGATTATCCACCACAGCCAAAACTTGATTGGCAATAGCAGGAATCGGCTTTAGATTTTCAATTTCCTTTATTAATTTTTGAATTGTTGTCATATCTTTACTTCCTTAGCCCCGGAAGTTTTGACATAAATATCCCCTGAAGCAATTTCAATCCTAACGGTTCGATTCTTGTTTCCACCGACATCTTGCTTGTTAATCATTACGTTATTTTTAAAAAACATTTTCTTAAGGGCCATATAATTGCGTTTGCCAATGTTAAAAAATCCTTTTTGATCAAGGATCTCGGCCCCTCCAGCTGCGTAGATTATCATCCGTTGTTTAACTGCGCCCAGTTTATAGGCTGTTTTAAACAGTCTGGGAATTCCAGAATCAGCAAACATATACGGTCTGGCTGCAGCCTTATCTTTATCAATGGAAGATTCCGGCAGCATATAGTGCAGTATTCCCCCGACTTTGACAACTGGATCGTAAATAACAAGCCCGATACAAGAACCCAGAGAATACGTAATAATTGATTCTTTAATATTATTGCTCACTTTCATATCTGCAACACCAACGATCTGTTTCACGCAGGACCCCAATCCATTATTGTTCCTGAGAGACAAGTTTAAAAATGCCATGAATATCCAAAATAAGCCCCACTCTTCCATCAGCAAGAATAGCACCACCAGCAAGGCTTTCTACATTTTCAAGATTACTGCCAAGACTTTTGATAACATACTCATCCTTCCCAAGCAGCTCATCTATTAGAAGCGCTCTTTTTTCATCCTTTGACTCAACGACAACAACAAGACTATCCCAAATCGATTTTTTTAAGGCATGACTATTGTATAACTCATCCAGGCGAATAACAGGAATTAAATCCCCCCTATCTTTAACCATCTCACCTTTTCCTTCAACCGTAAAACAATCTTGTTTATCTGGTTTAAATGCTTTTTGAATCGCAGTTGTCGGAATGACATATTTTTCGTTATCAACACCCACCAACATTCCATCAATAATTGCTAAAGTAAGCGGGAGACTGATGGTAAATTTAGTTCCCCGACCTTTGGATGAATCAATATTCAATTGTCCTCTGAACTTTCCTATCCGATCTTTAACAACATCCATACCCACACCTCTACCAGAGACATCTGTGATCTCTTTGGCTGTAGAAAATCCAGGTTGAAGGACAAGCTCATATATCTGTCCATCGGTCATCTGTTCACTACCGGTAATGAGTCCTGTACTTTTCGCTTTGTTAAGAATAGCCTCCTTATCAAGCCCCTTGCCATCATCTTCAATTTCTATAATTATATGCCCGCCTTTATGATAGGCTCGAAGATAAATATTTCCCTGGGACGGTTTTTCATGTCCCAGACGATCTGATGTTTGTTCAATCCCATGGTCAACGGAGTTCCTGATCATATGGACCATGGGTTCATAAAGTGCATCAACAACGTTTCTGTCAATTTCAGTATCTTCACCGACCATATGCAAAGCGACATCTTTTCCAGACCTTTTGGACAGATCCCTGACAAGCCGTATCATTTTCATAAAAGTTGTTTTTATGGGGATCATGCGCATAGACATGGCAATATTCTGCATATTGGTCACGATCTGACCCAGTTGTGAAACGCTCTGGCTTAGTGACGGATCATCTAAAGTTCTCTGCCTGAGCATAGACTGAGCAATAACAAGCTCACCTGCATAATCTACCAGGTCATCCAGTTTTTGGATACTCACTTTAACCTGTGCGGCCGCCTGTTTTTTCATAGTGCTCTGATCCATCAAAGCTGCGGCCACCTGTTTTGGAACTACTTTTTTCTCTTCTACTAATATTTCCCCAATTTTTTTATCAGAACACTCTTTTTGAATTTCAAGCGCCCTATCAAGACTTTCATTGGAGATCTCTCCTTTTTTTATAAGGATCTCACCCAAGGGTTCTTTTTCCCCACTTGTCAATGATACCTGCAATTTTTCCAGTTTATTGATTAGTGATTCAACATCAATATCATTATCTGGCTGCTTGAACCCGGTATCAGTCCCTTGTTTAACTCTATCAAGCAGGTTTTTTAAAGTATCCACTGACAAAAGAATAGCATCAGTGGCAATATCATTGATCAAAAAATCCCCATTCCGGGCGCTGTCTAAAAGATTCTCCGTAGTATGAGAAAGCGTATTAATTTTAGTCAGTGCTAAAAAGCCGGAAACCCCTTTAATGGTATGGAACGGACGGAAAATATCATTGATAATATCTATGTTTGACGGATCCTGCTCCAGGTCAATCAGGTTAACCTCTATTGAATCAAGGTTCTCCTCAGCTTCTGATACGAAGTCTACCAGAATTTCCATATCTTCATCTGATATTTTTTCCGGCTCTTCTTGTAATTCTATATCCGGTTCTTCTTCGACTAGCTCAACTTCTTCAGGGGTTTGCTGTTCATCAAATCTAATCTTTAATAGTTCTAACACATCAGAATAATCAAACGAAAAATTCTGCCCTCTTTTCAAATGATTCAAAATTGATTTTAACAACACAGTCCCTTCTTCAATGGGCTTTGTGTTGTAAATATTCTCCAACGTCATACTTTCAACATACCTTTTACAGGCAATACAAACATCATGAAAAATAAGTGACTCGTCTTTTGAAACCGCAATAAGTTCATCTAAAATATTGAGCATTGCGCCAAGATCCGGAATATGCCCTTCACAAAATCCAGCAATTAGATCAACAAAACTATTAAGATTTTTTTCGATTGGATCTGAATCAAGGCAATCCGGGATATTGATTGGAGGAAGACTTACCGACCCTTGACTATGATCTTGTTCTTTTGAGGTACCAACCGATGATAACAATTCAGATATTAATTTTTCTAAGGCAATCATTTGTTTATCAACATCTTTACCGGTATCTTTTAAAACAGCGTCTATAATCTTTCTTGCCTTTATAACCTGTTTTGCTTCATCATCAAATGACAATTCAATACAATTGGTATGAATCAATTTTAAGGTTGGCAACAAACCAGATAAACTTTCCGGCTCTTTTAGATCTACCAGAACAAAATCACAGGAAAGCTTTTCAACTAAATTTTCAATAGCATCACACTTCATAATCCCGGCCTTTGATTTTTTTATTAAAAATTTTCAAAATCCTCATCATCATCAAACGGAATTACCTGATCTGGCCGCATCACTTTTTCACCATGACTCAACTTTTTTTTCTTTCCTAAAGTAGATGGTTCTCTATAGTGAGAAGCTGAATTAACTGGCTGATTCATCTGCATGTCAATATCGTGATCCTTATTACCGGTAACCATCATTATCAGATCCCCTACATAATCTCTAAGCTGCTCTGCCTGTGCGTTCATCTCTTCCGATGCAGAGGCGGATTCTTCCGCATTGGCAGCATTCTGCTGCACCACTTTATCCATTTCGGTAATGGCTATATTGACTTGTGAAATCCCCTCGGATTGTTCTTTAGATGCTTCTGAAATTTCTGCTACAAGTTCTCCAACCTTGGATGATGCTTGGGCAACCTTGCCAAAAGTTTCATCTGTATTTAAAACAAGTTGTGATCCGTCATTAACTTTTTTCACAGTTCCTTCAATCAATTCAGCTGTATTTTTAGCTGCTTGAGCAGCTCTCATGGCAAGATTTCTAACTTCATCTGCAACAACGGCAAAACCGGCCCCAGCTTCTCCAGCCCTTGCTGCTTCAACGGCTGCATTCAATGCTAAAAGATTGGTCTGGAATGCTATCTCATCAATGGTTTTTATAATTTTTGATGTTTCCTCACTGGCTTTTGAAATATCCTTCATAGATTGAGTCAACTGCCCCATGGACTCATTGGCAACAATTACCACTTGATTGGCTTCTTTCATAAGCCCATCCGCATAACCCGCATTCTCAGCATTTTTTTTGGTCATGGATGACATCTCTTCCATTGAAGAAGATATTTCTTCTATAGATGCTGCCTGTTCAGAAGCCCCTTCCGCCATAGACTGGCTTGATGAAGACACTTGACCAGAAGCGGATGCCACCTGATCAGCCCCCTCACCCATTCCAGAAGCAATCCCCTTTAATACTGAGATAATCCCCCTGGTGATGATAAAACCTAAAAATAACCCGGCAACAATTGCAATGGCAGCAATGATGGCCACATTTCTTTTCGTTAATGTTGCGGCTTTCAACATGGCTTGATCAGTCAACATATTCTTTTTAACATCTTCGCGCAGCTTACCAAGATTCTCTTGAACTATTTTTAAATTTGGGACTGTTTTATTTGCATAAATAACAGCTGCTTTTTGCTGATCTTCAAGCATAGATTGAGCTCTGTGCTGAAACTTGCTCAAAAGCGCTTTTATAATTGATAATTCGGGCAATGCATCTTTCTTAAAAATTTGTATCGCTTTTTTTTGTCCTGCCACAAGACTACTTTCATAGTTTATCGCCTGCTCGAAAAATTCAGCGATAGTTACAAGATGTTTTGTGGTCCTGGTATTAAATATAGTTTTAGCTTGTTTAAAATCACCTTTTTCAACGGCTTTATAAATTGCAATAGCACTCTTGTGAAGTGCATTATGCGGTATCTTTACCTGGGTCAGTAGATCATTAAATTTGGGTTCTTTTGCCATAAGGTTTGCGACGTCATCAGATGCAAGCCATTTACCAAACCCACATTTTTCAGGATTTGTTTCAACCCGAATCTGAGAACCTGCCATCAATCCCTTGGCAATAACCGCTGTCCACTTTCGATGATCATCAAGCCGAATACGAAGCGTATCTAACAAGCCTTCATGGACTTGTCGATAAGATGAGATAATTTTTTTTGCTGAACTATGAAGTCTTTTATGAGGCTCTTTAATTTGTTCAAGCAAATTTCTCAATTCTGAATCTGACGCTGCTGTTTTAACAGCCGCGTCACTATAAAGCCACTTGCCAAACCCACACAAAGTATGATCTGTCTGAATTTCTATATGTTCATCATTATCCAAAATCGTCCTTTGGATAGTAGCCGTCCATTCAAGATGATCATTAAGCTTGTTTGCAATAAATCCTGGAAGTTCTGAATCTGCTACTGAATATACTTTACCTATCTCAATGGCGGATTCATGCAAAAGCCTGTGAGGAGCCTCAATGTCTTTTAGCAAAGATGTCAGGGATGGAACAAGAATCTGTGCCTGTTGTCGTTCCTCACCATAAAGCCATTTACCAAATCCACATTTTGTATGGTCTGTCTGAACTGTCAGTTCACTGATAGCAGGATCTGTCAATAACTTGTTGACTTCACCAATCCAGTTAAGATGATCCACCTCTTTTTGAGCAAGCTCTCCATCAAGTGCCTTACCGTCAATGACCTCAGTCGCATTTTTGACAATACCGCCAACACCTGTAAAACTAAGTATTCCTAATATCACTAACAGAATTATAACGATGCCGAATCCCATTGCAATTTTTTTCCCTATTGTCATGTTTTTCCAACTCATCGCTCCTCCCTAAAATTTATAATAACTAAAATATAATTATATTATTAACTGTTTTTCGATGTCTTCTCCAAAGTTGAGATCTCAACGTAGTTTAATATTTTATCGATATTGAGAAGAATTTTTACCCCACCTTCTGTTTTGGCCATACCCAAGATATAACCTGTATCCAGTTTAGTTCCGAACTCTGGAGTTTCTTCGATTTCTTCTTCGTGAATATTTAATACCTCCGAAACGGCATCAACAACAATACCAATAAGAACCGTCCCTTCCTCAGAATCAATTTCAACAACGATGATACAGGTCCGATCGTTATAGGGTATTGCCCCCATATCAAATTTCACCCTAAGATCCATTACAGGAATTACCTTCCCTCTCAGATTAATGACACCTTTCACAAATTCAGGAGTACGAGGAACAGAGGTGATCGCCATCATTCCAATAATTTCTTTTACTTTAAGAATACCGATCCCGTATTCTTCTTTATCAAGCGTAAAGGTAAGATACTTCCCAATTTTAATCGTGGCTGCCTTAATCGCCTGGTCCATTGTTTCAGCCAATTGCCCCATATCGGACTCCCTCCTTATTACTGCTAATTTGAGTTTGTTATTTCTTGTTTGATCATTTTGTTTATTACATCACAAAGATCATCATAGGTTTTGCTAACAGGAGTAAAAAATCTTGGAAAAAAGTGAGTGGCGCGGGAAAGCGTCGCTTTTGATTCATCCGGAAGAATTAAAATAATTAGCCGTCCTTCCAATAAATCTATCAATGAAATTAATTCCGTCAACCTGTTCTTAGATTCGGCCAGCAATATAAATATTTCTTTTTCTATAAAATCGGGGCTTTCTTTTAATCTGGTTTTAAACGCATTAAAAGTCTTAACTATCGTTAGATTGCCACCATTAATTTTCTGCGAAATAGCTGTTTTAAGAATTTCACCTTTTTTCGAGGAATCTTGATGAATAAAAAGTATAAGACTCATTTCCCCTCTCTGTTGCATAAATAAATTTACTTAAAGTATTATCTTAATATTTTGATATTACAAATAGCGTGCCAATCAATAGAACAAAAAAACCATGTTGTTTCAAATGGTTAGAAAGAATATCAATTTCAATAATTGTCATAAATATATGACAACTATGGATACATGTTCACTGTATTGTCTGGGTTTTTATTCTTTTTCTTTCAAGCGAAGGGCTTTGGAGACTTTGTCATAAAAATATGACAGTCATAAAAACATGACACTTTTATGGGCGGTTAAGATTATATTTTTTTAATAAAGAATATAGATGCCCTCTGGAAAGGCCAGATAAACGGCAAGCAGTCTTTATATCGCCGCGGGTATGGGACATTAAATCCGTCATATACATATATTTCATTTCTTCAATGTAATCTTTTAGTCCCAGTCTATCTACAGAAATACTCTTTTGGGGAAGAGGCTGTGTTAGTTCAAGCCCCACTTGTTTTTTGAGTCTGCTTTTAATATTAAATATGCGAATATGCTCCGGAAGATGCTTGGAAAATAACATTGATTCCTGGAAAGCGTCACTACAGGCATAATCTATCGTGTTGAGCAGTTCTCTTACATTCCCGGGCCAATCATATCCAAAAAGATCATCCATAAATTCTTGCGATAATTTATGCGGTAGTTCATTGAAAAGCTCTTTTTTCCGATCCATATGGTACTTTACCAATAAAGGGATATCTGGTTTACGATTTCGCAACGGCGGAATTTGAATTTTTATAGAAGCTATTCTGAAAAAAAAATCTTCCCGGAATTGTTTTTGCTCGACCATCTTAAAAATATCCCTGTGTGTAGCAGCAACAAGCCTGAAATTACTTGAAACTTCTTTCTTACTTCCCACAGGTCTGAATCTTTTTTCCTGGAGCGCTCTTAAAAATTTTTTTTGAATAACCAGCGGAAGCTCTCCCACCTCATCAAGAAAAAGAGTCCCCCCATCCGCCAATTTTATTAATCCCATTTTATCTGAATCAGCGCCGGTAAATGCCCCTTTTGAATGACCAAAAAGAACACTTTCAACAAGATGCTCTGGCAATGCTGCACAATCCACAACTATAAAATCATTTTTATATCGCAAACTGTTTTCATGAATGGCTTTAGCAAAAAGCTCTTTACCGGTTCCGGTTTCACCGGTAATTAATATCGGGACATCATTGTTAGACGCTTTTGAAACATTTTCAAGACAAAGTTTAATCTGTCTGCTTTTACCAATAATAAGTTCTCGTTTAATCGTCTTTTTTTGAGTTTTAGATTGTTTTTGCCGTCGATATTCCAATGCCTGTATCAAAGAGAATTTAAATTCCTTGGGTGATCCGCTTTTAGATATATAATCCCAGGCTCTTGACTTCATCGCCAGCTCTGCACCTTCAGGATTACTGTTTCCGGTCATGATTATTATTTCTGGTGCAAAAGGATGTTCACGTATAACATCAATGGCTTCTAAGCCATTTCCATCCGGCAGGTTTACATCAAGAAAGACAATATCCACCTCATTGGAAAATATCTTATCAATCCCTTCTTTCAAGGTAAGAGAATAGTCTACTTCATGGCCCATCCTTTTAAATATCTGGGCAAGTGTTTCACAGATAGGATGGTCATCATCAATGGTCAAAATCTTAGCCATTATTATTTCACCTTAATTTTGATCATAAAAAATAGATCAAATATATTCTCCAATGCAATTGCGTCAGTCGTGATCCCCAAACCTTCTGTTAAGAGCAAAAAATGAAAACCGTTGCTAAATTTTAGTTATATAATGATAGGAACGTGCGTATTATTAATAATTATATGTAAAATAGAAACTCACTTTTTGTCAACAAAAGTATCAAAAAACAAATCGCCATATAATTTCTAAACAATGCAATTTATCCTGATTTATGTATCCAGGCTTGGAATAAAATTTCAAGGAACTATAACGAGTAGATAGTAATCCCCAAAAAAGGAAACCAACGATATCACGCACACTGACAGAATTTGCCACTGAACTCCATTTCCGACGGTGATGACCACATTATGCATCAAAGAGGTAAACTCTGCCCAAAGAAAGAGAGAGTTTTGGGAAAAATTGATGTGTCTGCAAGATTATACAGACACATGATTTAATATTTTGTTTATTTTTTACGCCTTAAAACCGCCAGGCCGGCAATCCCTAAACCCAACAACCATGCTGCTCCAGGAATAGGAACACTTGATACTTCACGAACTAAAAAAGTCCCTCTTTGAGGATTAATATCAGTGATTGAGACTACATTTCTATACAAAAATCCATTATCTCTATAACCCGAAAAGTTGTTGTTGGTCAACATCATCGTATACCGCGTATTCGGATTATCATTAGCAATATCTGCCACATGGCCCCAAACATAATCTGGATATGTTGAAGATGAATATGTTATGTCAAAAAAACTAACTGCCGACAAACAATACTCATCATATGCAGTTGTAACTCCGACAGGCAACGTTGCCCAGTTAAAACCAAACAACTGTTCAGTTACCTGACCCACCATTTCCAGGGTTGCAATCTGATATCCTTCCAGGTTTGGATCAGTGCCCAATGCAGCATTAACTTGAGCAAAAGTTAAATGATCATTTTCACTCAAATGCAACCACTCCGTTTGAGTGCCATCGTCGGCAATAAATAGTGTACTATTAGCAGAATAGTCAAAATCAAAGGTTGCGGCTTGAATATTTAGAGGCCATAAAATTAATATTCCGAAAAATAAATTTCTTAGAAAATGGGACATGATAAATTCCTTTTTTTGATCGTTATAAATAAAGATGAAATATGAAATCATATCTATAGCACTAGCATAAAATGTGCCGATTAATTTCAAAAAACAAAAAAACTATATTTACAAACCATCAACAAGTATGAAGGTTGCCTTCAATGCAGATAATACTTGTAACCACAATTAATTTGGCGCAAAAAAATGATGACCTGCGTTTCAGGTATAAAATCAAGTGGTTTTGAACAAATTGGTTGTTTTTGTACAGCCAAAGTGGCTGTTATCAGCCACCAAAAACTTTTTATAATTCTATTGGGGAGGAAAACATGAAAAACTTTTTTTTGTTTACTTGTATCGGAATCATTGCATATACTCAATTTTTTAACGGCTTTGGCCATTACATCCGCCTTCTTTTTTATTTTTGGAAAATACGATAGGCAAATATGAGACTTTGTCTGATCTTTTATAAAACAATCAGGAGTAAAAGATGCATGAAAAAATGACAACAAATGTTGAAACGGATATTGATAAAGTCAATACACACACAATGAAATCAGTTGTCCAATCATATGATGATCTACATAGCCTTGAGTTAAATGAACAAACCGCTTTAGATTCTATTCGTGCAATAGTAAAGAATAAACCAATCTTAGACTTGGGCGTTGGAGGTGGAAGAACAGTTTCGCAGCTTCAAGCTATAAGTGAAGATTATATTGGAATCGACTATGTCAAAGAGATGGTGGAATGTTGCCAAAGAAAAAATCCTGGTATGAAGTTTGAACAGGGTGATGCTCGAAATCTTTCACGTTTTGATAACGATACGTTTGCTTTGGTTATGTTTTCATGGGGAGGGATCAGTATGGTAGATCATAGCGGGAGGATTGCCATATTGAACGAGGTTCACCGAGTCTTACAGCCGGGTGGGTTTTTTCTTTTTTCTACTTATAATTCAAAGAGTCAGGAATACAAAAAACTTTTTGCTTTTCCGCCTTTTTCCTTGTCACCCAATCCAATTAAATTAACAGTGGGCGGCATAAAATATATTACCGATGTTACCCTTCGAGTCGTTAATCGTATCCGATATAAAAGGCTGGAAGAGATATCCCCTGAATACTCAATTATAAATGACATATGCCATAATTATTCTACAATGCTATATTATATTTCACTTAAAAATCAAATAAAGCAACTATCTGAAATAGGATTCAAAGAAAAAGTTGATACATATGATTGTAAAGGAAAAATTACAGATCATAAAACAATGGATGATTCGATCCTCTATCTGGCAAGAAAGTAATTGCCTTTAGCAAAAATTATCGCAAAGTTTGAAAAACACCTCACTTAATTACCGGCAATGATAAGCAACGTTGTAATAATGCCAATCCCACTTATGAAATTCTATGATACACCGATAACAGTCTTAAAATCTGCTCTATGATGGATCATTATTAACAACACATAGGGCAAACTATTGTTGCATAGATTGATTTTTTCTCAAAAAATTGTAATTAAAGTTAAGTCTTAAAATATTTAAAGGAGAAAATGCATGCCTAAGCTGTTTGAATTAAACCGGATCAGTGAGATGAAAATCAAAAATCGTTTTGTTCGTTCTGCGACCTATGAAGCATTTGCCGATTTGGATGGCAGGGTGAATGATCGGCTTAAAAAATACATGGAAACGCTTGCGATTGGCGGTGTCGGTATGATTATCACAAGCCATGCTTATGTCGCCAAAGAGGGCCAGGCCGGCCCGGGTCAACTTGGGATTTACGACGATGAGATGATTGAGGGATTAAGTCAGCTTACAAAAACAATTCATAAAAATGGAAGTGTGGTTGTAGCACAGCTTGCCCATGCCGGAAAAAGAGGGATTGGAAAAGGAACATTCTCTCCCATCGGGCCCTCAGATTTGATCGAAGAGGGTAAAAAGAAAATAACAGCAATGACTGAAAAACAGATACAAAATACCATTCAAGCATTTGGTGATGCTGCCCGAAGAGCCGTTCGATCAGGATTCGACGGGGTGCAGATCCATGCCGCACATAGTTATTTATTAAGCCAGTTTCTTTCCCCATATTATAATTTGCGAACCGATAAATTCGGCGGTACCATTGAAAATCGATCCAGGTTTCTTGTTCAGGTATATGAAGAGGTCCGCAAGCAGGTCGGAGATTCTTTTCCTGTGATGGTGAAAATAAACTCAGAAGATTTCCTCGAAGGTGGTCTTACTGTTGAAGAGATGATTCTTACATGCAGACTCTTGGAAGAAAGAGGGATAGATGCTGTTGAGTTAAGCGGTGGAACAATGGACTCGGGCCGTTTCTTCTTTTCAAGACCAGGGACTGCAAAATCGCCAGAACTGGAAGTTTATTATCGGGATGCCGCTCGTAAATTCAAAGAACACATAAAAATTCCGCTGATTCTTGTTGGTGGATTTCTTTCCTATGATATTGCCTGTGAAACAATTGAGTCTGGGGTAGCAGACATGGTCGCTTTTTCAAGGCCGCTTATCAGGGAACCGGGTCTGATAAACCGTTGGGAAAAAGGAGACCGGCAGAAAGCAACCTGTATTTCCTGCAACAAATGTTTTGCAACTCTATTCAAAAAAGGTGGATTAAACTGCGCTGCAGAGAAAAAAGAATAACAATATTTAGGCTGTTTTGGTTTACTAATCTAATAGAAAGGTTCAATAAAAAATGAACTTGATAAAAACGAATGGCATAAATATGCATATCACCGAAGCAGGGGAAGGACCACTGGTTCTTTTGCTTCATGGATTTCCTGAGTTGGGGTACTCCTGGCGGCATCAAATAGAGCCCATCGCTGAGGCAGGCTATCGAGTTGTTGCACCAGACCAGAGAGGATATGGTAAAACAGATTGTCCGACAGCCGTTGAAGCCTATGATATGCTGCAGTTAACAGCAGACATTGTCGGTCTGGTAGAGGCATTGGGAGAAAAAGAGGCCATCGTTGTGGGGCATGATTTTGGTTCAATCGTGGCGCAATATTGCGCCTTGTTGCGACCGGATATATTTAAAGCGATGGTTCTTTTAAGTGTTCCGTATGCTCCCAGACGCTGGGGAGATTTGCTCCCAACCCAGTTGATGAAAAAAATGTCCGGTGACAATGTGTATTATATTAATTATTTCCAGGCACCGGACAAAATAGAAAAAGAATTAGATCTAAATGTGAAAGATACGATTTTGAAACTGCTTTGCGCAAGCTCAGGGAGTGTAAAAGAAAAAAATAATTCACCGCTGATTTTCAGTAAATCTCAACGTTTTATAGACCAATATGTTTTGCCGGATAAATTACCTGCCTGGCTGACCGAAGAGGATTTAGATATATATACTAAAATGTTCACGCATTCTGGATTTTCAGGGCCTGTGAACTGGTATCGTAATCTGGATCGCAACTGGTCCCTTACGCCATTTCTTACCGGAGCTCGTATCATGCAGCCAGCGCTTTTTATCGAGGGAGAACTCGATCCAGTCAGACTTGTGCATAGTTCTGCTCATGAAATCATGAAGTTTTATGTTCCCAATTTAAAAGATACTATTTTTATTCAGGGAGTTGGGCACTGGATTCAACAGGAACAGCCGGATGTGGTCAATGATGCTATTATAAATTTTTTAACTTTATTAAAGAAAACATAACAAAAGAAAAGGGTTCTCTGGTGGGATTTTGTCTCTTCTAAGCCCATAATTTTATAAGGAATGTGTTTGATAAATGTTATTCTGGATGTTAATAATTTAATACATAAAAATATTATCGCTTTATTAATAATAATTAGAAGGTCTTATGAATTGATATGATTAATTTGCCCCATCCCTATGTACAAGATTTAATGAAAGATCCTCTCAATTTTGAACATATGATTGATGAAATACCCATAGGCGTTTTGATTCTTGATATGGATCGCAGGGTTGTCTTTTTGAACAGAGCTTTTGAGGCCATGTCCGGGTTTTCTCCTTTAATGGCACATGGGGTTCAATGTCATAATATTTTAAGGAGTGCCGCCTGCATTTCCAATTGTCCGGTATTATCTGGCAAAGATGATAATCGTTCTATCTGTTGTGAAAGCGATATGATAAATCTGGACCGTCAGAGGCTGCCTATCCGCATGACAAATGCTCCGATACTGGACAACAATAACAATATTAAAGGATTTATTGAAACAATAGAGGATATTCGAAATATCCAGAAACTTGACGGTGAAAAAAGTGCTGCTTACAGCTTTGCCAACATTGTTGGAAGAAGTCCTCAAATGGAAAAAATTTTTCAGACGTTGCCTGTTTTAGCTCAGAGTGATTCATCAATTCTCATTACCGGAGAAACAGGTACCGGGAAAGATCTTGTGGCAGAGGCGATTCATCAGACTTCAAGCCGGGAGTCTGGACCCTTTATTAAAATTAATTGTGGTGCTCTTCCAGAAACTTTACTTGAATCTGAAATATTTGGCCATCAAAAAGGAGCCTTTACCGGAGCGGTTGAAAACAAACCGGGCCGCTTCAAACTGGCACATAATGGAACGATCTTTTTGACAGAGATTGGAGATCTTCCTCTTCCACTTCAGGTAAAATTATTAACTTTTCTTGACGATAAAATCATTTATCCTTTAGGCAGTACAAAAGGATTTAAAGCCAATGTCAGGATAATTGCTGCAACCCATAGAAATCTTGAACAAATGGTTGCTGCAAACCGTTTCCGGAAAGATCTGCTTTTTAGATTGAACGTGGCCCGCATCCATTTGCCTCCGCTAAGAGACAGAGAAGGTGATATTCGACTGCTTATTGATTATTTTTTTAATAATTACAGGCAACAGCTTGATAAGAATATCAATGGTTTTTCAAAAGATTCTCTAATGGTTCTTTTAAACTATCGATATGAAGGAAATATCAGGGAATTAAAAAATATTGTCGAATATGCAGTTAATGTTTCAACAGGTTCAAGTATTGAGCCCCATCAACTGCCTTCATATCTGTTTGATTCTCCCCTCGCGAATGCCGAACCGGATCAATTTGCAACTGAAGCGATATCATTTGAGTATAAGGATGATGGTCTGCCCACAAGCGCCACAGCTGACAATCATATTGATACAAAACAAACATGGCCTTCTGTTCAACGGAAAATGATATTGGATGCCCTGACAAAAACGAATGGGAAAAAAAATGAGGCTGCTAAAATTTTGGGATGGGGAAGAAGCACTTTATGGAGAAAAATGAAGCTATATAACATTCTCTCTTGATAGAAAATGAGCTATACAAAAATGAACCATTATGATACTTATTGAGACAATAAATATCGATCTGTTAGGCAGAATATAGAATGATGATTTAACTATGATACATAAACTTACTATTCCAATATTTCACGAGGAAATTGCCCCAAGGTTTGATCTGGCCACCGAGGTGCTGATAATCCTTTTATCAACAGGTAATATTATTGAAGAGAAAAAAACCATCGTACTTCCCCGGTCATCTGCTGATGATTTATGTCATCTTTTGCTGGCAGAAAATATAAATACGATTATATGTGGCGCCATTGAAGAAGAGTATTATCAATTTCTAAAATGGAAGAAAATAGACGTATACGATTCAGTGGCAGGAAAATGGTCTAAAGCATTTGATCGATGGCAAAAAAAATGTTTGAATTCTGGTGATATCTTATCTGAGAGATCCATAGAAGGAAAAAATGTTTAAAAAAATTATCAACGCCATATTCTTTTTAAATAGAACGCCACAAGGTCATTATAATGTATTAAAAAGAAATATAATTATCATCATGCTTTTGATCACCATACTGCCACTGGCAACAATGATCCTTATCAACTATTTCCAATATAAAGCTTATCTAAGAAACCAAGTTGTTTCACCACTTTATGCAATGGCAGAAAAAACCAAACATTCTTTTGAACTGTTCTTGGATCAACGATTGGCGATTATACGATTCATTTCAACGACTTACAGCTTTGAAGACTTAAGTAATGAACAGAATATGAAAAAACTCTTAATTTCAATTAAAAAAGAGTGGAGTGGGTTTGTTGATATTGGTCTCATTGATGGCCAAGGAGATTTGGTAAGTTATGCCGGACCATACTCTCTGATCGG
>JAWSVH010000212.1:0-5896 GCA_033852015.1 Desulfobacula sp. | reverse complement strand
TAAAAGAGTACCGATGCACTCTCCTTTTTCTCCAAGAGAAAGTGATGCCGTAGAATTGCCATGAAGCCCCATTTTGTGTTCAAGGCCTGTACAAACTACATGATTGAAATCACCAAGGCTTCCGTCTTTATTTACATGGTATTTGGGTACAAGAAATAAAGAGATCCCTCTGGTGCCTGCAGGTGCCCCGTCAATACGTGCTAAAACCGGATGGATGATATTGTCACATAGGTCATGGTCTCCTGCAGAAATAAAAATTTTAGATCCCTGGATGGAATAGGTGCCGTCTGCTTTTTTAATGGCTCGTGTGGTGAGTGCTCCGACATCGGAGCCCGCCTCCGGTTCTGTTAAAAGCATCGTTCCACCCCAGGTGCCAGCAAACATTTTTTTCATATAAAGAGATTTTTGATCATCCGTTCCAAAGGCTTCAACCAGCTTGGCTGCGCCATGGGTCATCCCGTAATAAAGCATGAATGCCGGGTTTGCACCCACCATATATTCAAGTGCGGCACATCCTAGTAGCTTTGGCATGCCCTGGCCGCCAACCTCAGGGGCATCGCACATGGCCAGCCATTCTCCTTCGCAATAGATTTTCCAGGCTCGCTGAAAAGACTCGGGAACGGTTACGATCCCATCTTCAAGTGTGCAGCCAACTTCATCGCCATCTTTGAATGTGGGAAGAATTTCTTTGATTGCCAGGTTTCTTGCTTCAGAAACAATCAGGTCAGTGGTTTTTTTGTTGAATTCTGCAAATTTTTCATGTTCTACCAATTGAATTTGTTCATGCAGTACAAAGTCGACATCCCGTCTGTCAGCGATGAGTTGTGCCATATATATTATCCTTTATGTTCATCATTGAATTTATTGTTTGTATTATAGTTTGATTTGTTTGAAGTAAATAACACGGTTTTTAATATGTGAACAAGATAAAATTTCATTTTTTCTTTTTCGTCAATAAATTTGAAGCCTAAAAAACAATTATTAGTTTACGAAGAAATTATGTTGTGATACAGGAAGATGATGGATATTAAATGTTGGGGTTCAAGAGGGTCTGTCTCTGTATCAGGCAAACAATATGTAAAGTATGGTGGAGAGACTACCTGCATTGAAATTACTGCGAAATCAGGCGAAACAATTATTATTGATGCAGGTACTGGTATTCGTGCTTTGGGCAATTCCTTTATTGAAAGAGATATTACCAGCTATTATCTATTATTTACCCATGTCCATTGGGATCATATTCTGGGGTTTGCTTTTTTCCGGCCATTACAGTTCAGCCATGTTGGGATCATTATACAGGATCGAAAATTTTCAAATATTACAACCCAAAAGGTTTTAGAACATGTGATGAAATCTCCATTTTTCCCTATTGGTTTAAAAGATCTTAAAGCGGATATTAAATTTAACAAAGCTTTGAATGGAACATTTGATATCGGTTCTATAACTGTGGAAACTATTCCCACCAGCCATACCGGAGGTGGATTAGGCTATAAATTTACTGAAAGTAAAAAAACGTTTGTATTTTTAACTGATAATGAGCTTGGCTTTGATCACCCTGAAGGTTTGGGGTTTGATGCTTATTTGAATTTCTCACGTGATGTTGATCTGTTGATCCATGATGGGGAATACACTAAAGATGAATACAGGCGTAAAATTAGCTGGGGCCACTCTTCAATTGAAGATGTGCTGGATCTTGCTGTAAAAGCCAATGTGAAAAAAGTGGGTCTTTTCCATCTCAATCAGGACCGAACGGATGCCCAGATGGACAGGATTGTTAATAAGTGTCGATCAGATTTAAAAAAACAGCAGTCATCCTTAGACTGTTTTGCCATTCCGTGCAATTTTGAAATTCAATTGTAATTTAAAGAGTTTTTAATATCCTAATGCATTCCCTTAAAAAACCAAAGTCTTCTTTTGTCCAAACAGCCAGGGTGATTCTATCGTGGAAAATGATAGTGATGATTTTGTTTGGATTCTCTTCTGGGTTCCCCTATTACATTGTCAAAGAAGCTTTAAAATTTTGGATGGTAGACGCCAATGTGGATCTTGGTACAATTGGTTTGTTTGCTTTAGTCGGTCTGCCATATTCAATTAAAGTTTTTTGGTCTCCTGTAATGGATGGGTTTGTGCCATCCTTTTTCGGGCGCCGTCGAGGATGGATTCTTATCGCCCAGATAGGACTGTTGCTGACTATACTTCTGCTGGGTCAATTTGTTCAGCAGCAATCCCTTTTTTGGGTTGCCATGGCCGCATTGTGCCTTAGTTTTTTCGGGGCCAGTCAGGATATTGCCTTAGATGCGTTCAGACGAGAATATCTGACCAGTAAAGAACTGGGGTTTGGTACAGGGGTGTGGATGAATGCCTGGCGTATTGGAATGCTTATCCCGGTAGGGCTTTCCGTTCTGTCAGATTATGATTTTGCCTGGTCGACTATCTTTTTTATGCTTTCAGGTATGATGGGCATTGGTATTGTCACAACACTTCTAATTCAGGAACCGGTTAAAAATTTACCGCCGATAACGATTAAGCAGGCAGTAGTTGAGCCGTTTGTCGAGTTTTTCAGCCGTCATCATGCTCTCTGGATTCTGGCATTTATCTTGATGTACAAGATTGGAGATAATATGGCCAGCACCATGACCATCCCATTTATTACCCAGATGGGTTTCAGCAAGTCCGAATACTTTGTTATCGTAAAAGGCGTGGGAATGCTTGGGCTTTTTGGGGGTGTCCTTGTGGGTGGGACTATCATGATTCGCTTGGGTATTGCAAAAGCACTATATATTTTTGGAGCACTCCAGGCAATATCAACCGCATGTTTTGCATTGTTGAATATCTTTGATCATACGACTTCATTTTGGATTTCCTACAGCCAGACATTGCTAGCCGGTATTGTTGCATTTGAATTTTTTGCTACGGGTATGGGACAGGCAGCGTATGCCACTTATATGGCGATTCAAACTAACAAACGTTTTACAGCGACTCAATATGCTTTGTTGACAAGTGTGATGGCGCTTCCCGGGGTCTTTGCGGCAGCATCAACAGGGTACTTAGCTAAATATATAGGGTGGAATTCTTTTTATGTTTTTTGTGCGCTTATTGCTATCCCCGGTATGCTAATTTTATTTAAAATTGCTCCCTGGGGTATAAGCAATGAAGCATTAGAAGAAGGGCGTTGAAGTGGATTCGAATACCTGAGATCCGTTATGCAAAATTTTGAACACCCTTTATACCTGTCCAGTCGTCTGTATAGATGAACTTTTGCCACGGGATGTGGTGGAGAGTCCATAACCTCGCGGACTTTTGCAGCCTGACAGACTTGGCTATAACGGTTGATATTTCTTTAATAGTCTTAGATATAAGGCGGAACCATCTAATTTATCAAAAACCTGGTCATATTTTTCCACCATCTTTTTTGAATCTTTTGAAAATACAATATAAAATGGTGCGGGTTTTTCAGGCAGATGAATTGCTTTAAGTCTTTTTTCGGCATTCAGATTATGGATGACATATAACATGCCTATTTTATCCGGAGCATATACAGCATCAACCCTATTTAAAAGAAGTTTTTGAATATTAGCTGTATTCCAATTTGGGTGGTTGGTCATATCAAATTGAATCCTTTTATCTCTCATAAATGGTGTTTTAAACGTTTTCTGCGAATATCCGATTTTAAGATGAAGAATATCTTCAACCGTTGATATCTTTTTTATTGGATTGCTTTGATGGACAACTAATACGGATTGACTCCAAAAATATGGGGTTTTCGTAAAGGCTACAAGTTTCGCGCGTTCCGGAGAATAAACAAGAAGAGCTGAAGCACATCTTTTCTTAAATTCTAAATTCTTGAGCTGTCTTGGAATATTTGAAGGGCTTTGATTCCATCTAAACGTGACGGCCATCTCAGGAGCGATATGATCATTGATGAGTTCATAGACAGCACCGGTTATTCTGCCTGTATCAGTATCTAAAAACACATGGGGCGGAACATTGAAAAATTGCATCTTAATTTCCGGAGTGCTTAATTTTTTATCCTCTGCCCATATCTGGCCTATACTATAAAAAAAGAAACAAATAGTGATAAATAATAGGTACATATATTTTTTCATATAAGTTGTTCCTTCATAAATAAATTTAATTCTATCTGTATTGCTTATTGCGAGTTGAATTGTAAAAATATAAACATGGTCGAATTGAAACTGAATAAATTAAGCGTTAATGTCTAAAATTACATCAATATTTCTTTATTTGTCAATAATAATAGAATATATTTCTCTATGACCGTAAACTTCGGGTAAAACTATCTGTCTGTGCCTGAATGGTGATCACACATATTGAGAATATGTTGTCCAGGCAGGATATCCTTCCTGGATAAATTGCGCTTTGATTTTACTGAATTTTTTTAGCTCCTTTATGGAAGTATGATATGTTACAAGCTCCACGATATCTGCCAGGATGCCGCCAGCCGCACTGATAACTTTTTCCAGTCCCTGAAAGGCCAGTCAAGAGAAGTTCTGGTGTATCACTTTTATTTAAATCAGAAGAGATTCTTTCAAGATCATCTATAAACGAAGATGGTGCCAATTTAATTTTGCCCGATGTCAAGAAAAACAGAACGAACGTTCATTTTATTTTCAATATATAAAAAGTCAACTTGACGGAAGGTGCAGCTTTAATATACTGATTATGCAGTTGTATAATACATTTAGATATATCAAAGAGAATTTATAATAGACTATGAATTTATTGAAAAACGTAAACCCGCTTTTAAGGGGAGATAAAAGGAAAACTCATGCAGATAAAAGATAAAGTTATTGTTGTGACGGGAGGAGCCAACGGGATTGGCGAGGCGATGTGCCGACGGTTTATGCAGGAAAAAGCCCGTGCCGTGGTTGTAGCGGATATCGATGAAAAGCGGGTCAACACGGTTGCTGCCGAAATTAGTTCGTTTGGAATCCAGGCGGATGTGACAGTGGAATCGGACATCATTCGTATTGTTGAAACAACAGAAAAGGAAGTGGGGCCTATTGATCTTTTCTGTTCAAATGCAGGAATTATTTCTTCCGATGCTCCAGGCTGGACAGCCGCATCTAGTGATAACTCGGTCTGGCAAAAATCGTGGGAAATCCATGTGATGGCACATCTGTATGCTGCCAGGGCGGTTTTACCGGGGATGATTAAGCGGGGGAAAGGCTATCTGTTGAATACATCGTCTGCGGCAGGACTTCTCAGTCAGATAGGCAGTGCGCCATACTCTGTCACAAAACATGCAGCAATTGGATTTGCCGAGTCGCTTGCAATTACTCACCAAAGTGATGGAATAAAAGTTTCTGTTCTTTGCCCCCAGGCCGTCCGAACTCAGATGGTAGCGGAGAATGAGGGCGGTTCAGCTAGTGTGGACGGGATCATGGAACCCGATGAGGTTGTCGAATGCGTGATTCAAGGTTTAGCGCGGGAAACTTTCCTGATCCTTCCCCATCCGGAAGTCAAGACCTACTATCAGCGTAAGGCATCAGATTATGATCGGTGGCTGGGCGGTATGGCACGGCTCAAAGACACCATGCTGCCCTACATGATAGAACAGCAAAAAAAAAGATGATAATCTGGCCACGTTCGAATGCTTCTCTTGGGGAATAGGGTGTTGAATGGAGCAGAGCTTCAGTCTATTAACGATGGAGAAATGTCTGCTGAAAGGGTTGTTTTAGGCCACTTTTTCTTTGTATATATCCACCACTATGCTGATGGAAATGGCGGAATGGGAAGAATTTTGATGAATGTGATGTAACCTGTCGGCCATCACAGATAGTGACAAAAAGTGGTCCAGGCAGGACGGGTAAGGAAAACCCTTTACCTGTATCTTTTTTTATATTAAGACTATATCCATAATTTTATTTGTTTT
>JAWSVH010000211.1:0-11219 GCA_033852015.1 Desulfobacula sp. | reverse complement strand
TACCCATAAGATCCAGACGATCCGTGCTGGCTTGAAGGTTCACTCGCCACCCCCGAAATCAATCTCTCAGAACCGTACCAGTAGTCTCGTCTTTTAAAGCCTTCTGCTTTGAAACCCTATTCACGTGTTTGAGTTTTTAATCAGTTGGGATAGTTTAAGTATACTATTTTTATAATATTGTTCAATGGTATTAAACGTTTTTCCCTTTTTTAATGATTGAAGGGCCAGTTTCGTTTCTCCTCTTTCAAAATGATAGTTACCTAATTCAAGATATTTTTTTTGATTTACAAGTGAATGTAAATTTTTATTATCTTTAGATAGTGATGCCGCTTGATTGTAATAACGGCGACCAAGTTCAGCATTACCTTCTCTTAAATGTAGCAAGCCTCTTGTTGCATTAAGATGGACATCATTGGGTGATTCGACGCTATCTATAATTTTTCGAGCTTCGGCAATATCTCCATTCATAATACTACAATATGCATAATTGTTTATAAGAGTGACATTGTTGGGATGAAAAATTAACCCTTTTTTTATAAATCTTAGTGCTTCATCGTTATCTCCATACACATCAGTTTCAAGAACAGATAAATTTAAATATGGGTCAAGTAATTTTTCATCTTTTTTTAATGCATCTAAAAATAATTCTTTCGCTTGATCATATAATTCTAAAGATGAATAATGCATTCCTAAAAAGGTTATCAAGACTGGATCATTATTATATTGCTGTAATGACGCATCAAGAAAAACTTTTAAAGTTTCAAAATCATTAGTACTTCTAAAGAAGTTGAGTATATTATAATAAGTTTCAATAGTTGGGTTCTGATTCAGTCCATAGGAAGCCAGGAAATACTTTTTAGCCTCTTTGAATCGCTTGAGCTTAATCAGAGCTACTGCTATATTGTTATAAATAGAAGCAATCTGATTCTTTTTAGAGTCTTCAATAAAATCTAATGATTTCAATAGTTCGTTTAAACATTTTTTATAGACGCCCATTTCAAAATATGAAAAACATGCAAAGTCTCGAAGTTCAATATCTTCAGGAGTAGAAGCTAAGTATTCATCAAGTAAGGCGATAACTGATTCATGGTCTTTAACCCATTGATAAGCATTCGCTAAATTCTTTATTACACTCCGAGCAGAGTGATTGATGGAGTAAGCTATTTTAAAATTTGTAAGTGCCTTCTGAGTATTATTGATCGCTGCAAATGCAACTCCCAAATTATTGAAAATTGTATAGTCATCACATTTTCGTCTTGCAGCTTTTCTAAGGAAATGTATGGCTTTATTGGGCTCTCCTTTTGTTAAATATACAATCCCTAAATTATTTAAAACATTGTGGTTTTTTGGGTATAACTTATAGGCATGTTCTAAAATGTCCAGGGCAGCATCAAAGTCTTTATTTTTCATATGAATTAATGCTGTATTTGTTAAAACTCGGATGTCATTTCTTTTGTCATCACTAACCTGACCATATAACGATAACGCTTTTTGGGTGTCATTTTTAAGTGAATAGCATTCTGCAAGATTTGCAATCGTTGGAAAAAACGAGTTGTCAATAGAATACGCCCGCTGCAATTTTTCAATTGCGTCATCAATTAGTCCTCTTTTTATGTGATTCTGAGCAATTGAGTTTAATAGCGTTTTGCTATTTGGGTTTTTGTTTAGCCTTCCCATAGAGTTCTTGAGCCCAGCTTCAAAAAATTGAGAAAATCTTTTTGAAGGGATCCTTTGATCACCAAGTGTACAAACTGCCTCTGATGGATCAATAGCTCTTGATTCTTTTTGAGAGAAAATAATATCTTGATTTGGTGAGAACGGGTTTCCAGATTCGAGTTGTGTACATAGAGTATCTGTGTCAATGATGATCTCATCATGAGACTTTTCTGTGTTGATATTAGTTATCATTTTTATAAAAACCTTTACTTCTTAAATATGCTAATCTTAATCTATCCATTCGGATTGATTTCCGACGATTCATTTCATGCCGATAGTTTTTGTGTTTTAATTCGTTTTCTAAAAGTATTATGCAAATGTCTATTTGTCTGAAAATTGATGTTGCCTTGCTAAGTCTTTTTAGTGCATTAACTTCAACCAATTTTTTATAAAGCCGGTTAAGATGTTGCTTGATACAATTTGGAACGGTATTATTGTAAGAGCAAATATCTGGTGGTTTTATGCTATTTGATAGATCATTAGCAATTCTGTTGTAAGTTTGTATTTTTTTTTGTGTTGTCATTTTCGAGAACAATTGATTGATAGTTTGAAAATTCAAAAATGCTGACTCATTATAAATTTGTAAGGTGTAAACTGCTCCTGTAAACATTTCAAAAAGAATAGCCCCAAGAGCAAAAATGTCTGCTTTATATACCAAGTCATCGGCGATGCCCATTGCAAAAAATAATTCTGGCGACCAATAGTACAGATGTCCCACGGGATTAATATAGTCATCTCTAATGTCAGGCATTGAACCATCCATATATTTTGAGGTCCCTAAGTCAGAAAGAAGAATACTATCATTCTTCTGCATTAAAAAGTTGTCTGGTTTTAGATCCCGATGACAAATTTTCCGGCGGTGTAAACGAAATACCGATTTTACAAGTTCTCGAAAAACATATAAATATTCTAAAGCATCTGTTCCATTGGTGGAATAAATTAGGTCCGCTACATTTTTTTCTGCTAAATCTAAAGCTATATATGGGAATTCCTGGTTGAACTTTAACCCGGTACCCGAAACTGTTAATTCTTTCTTAAGAACTCTAATTCCATCTCCAATAATATTTATTACCAAGGGTTCGTCTTTTAAATGACATAAAACTTTTGCTTCTCTTTGAAATCTTTGAAGCCTGTCACTATCATTAAATTGGTCTGGATCATAAAATTTGAGAGCAACTTTTTTTTTGCTCACCTTATCATCTGCTTTAAAAATAATTGAGAAATGGCCGCCACCTCCTATCTCATCAATACTTTCTATATTTATAAATCGGTTATCAAGTTCTTGCTCGCCCTGAAATAACTCAATGTACTTTTTTCTTTGTAGAAGATCCATGTTTGGCAAATTCATTCCTTAGAAAGTCAGCTGCTTTTGTTGGGTTTGAAATTAATATTTCTAATATGTCAGATGGGATTTTCCCAGCTCGAAGCATCAATTCTTCTTTGTCATAATCGAAAAGAGCTGCGATTTTGTAAATAAAGTCTTCAGACGGTTTGCTATGGTTGTTTTCTAATTTACTTATATAACTGTAGTTTACGTCCACTTTGGAAGAAAGTTGCTTGATACTAAGCCCTTTTTTGGTTCTAAGGTCTTTTAAAACATGTCCAAAGTTTTTATTTGTTGTTACCATATTTAAACGTAAGTTCCCTGTAATTCTTGGAAAAATTAGGTTGACCGATTTAGTCAACTTAACATAAATATAGTGGGGTTGATTGGATTAGTCAACCCCGTTGTTATGAAAAAATATTAAAATCAGCATAATCCATTTAAGATTCTGAGTTGTGGCTTTAGTTGGAAGCCCAATCTTATACAGATCGTTCTCGATTTCATCGAGGATTAGACCTCCTTCAAATTTTTCATTAATTAATGATCTGAGATAAAAATCAGTTGTTGTTGCTCTCTTGTGTCGAAGAAGTTTTTGAATTTTAATTAAAGGCCAATTTTTATGGGCAAGTTGTACAGCTATATGGTAACTAATGGCATGAAACCCAAATGGTTTAACTTTTGTTTTTCTACAAAGGCGGAGCGTAAGATTATCCATAGTGTATTCTGAAAACTGTTTGCAGTGTGGACTATGTCTATCATTGTTGGGTTCCATTAAACATTTGGTACAAATTCCCCACAAAAAATCAGATAAAAATAGCCCCCCAGGTTGAATATTTCAAGAGTCAGTAGTGTATAAGCTCACTTAGAGCAGCAAAGTTGGCGTCATTCTCTTACCTTATTCTATAGAGCTGTCAATACCTCACAGCAAAACTTGCACTTTCTCGGTATTTGGCAATCCGTTTGTCATACATCTGTGTGGTCTTGATCTGAGCATGTCCCACGGTCTTTTGTACAGCTTCAATAGGACAATTGTTCTCGAGAGCTTGAGTGATAAAGGTTGCCCGGGCGGAGTGTGGTGTCACACCGTCAAGCACTGCCAGTTTTGCATACTTATTAAACAAATAGTCAATGGTTTTTCGACTCAACTTCCTATTCTTATCAGATGTTCTTGGAGCATGCTTTACCGGCAAAAATAAAAAACTGTCTTTATCGTCCTCATGACCAGCAATTCTCAAATATTCTCTCAGCACAATCTGCAGTTCATTATTGATGGCCAAACGATTTCGCTTGCCGCCCTTAACCCAGAAATCCATAACATAAAACCTGCTCCTGGTAAAAATCTTTGACCTTCAGCGTACAGACCTCAGAGACCCTGCAGCCGGTAAAAAAACAGTGTGCTCAGTATGGCCTTGTCTCTTAACCCCTGGAGTTTAAACTGATCCGGAACAGCCAGCATTTTCCGCACTTCCTCCGGAGCCAATACTTTGGCTTCAACCCGGTCGGAGTTAATTTTCATGCGACGAACGCCTTGAGCCACATTAATTTTAACCACCTGTTTATCAATTAGATGATTAAACAAGGAAGAAATCGCAGACAACCGGTTATTTATTGTACGTGGACTTTGGCCCCGGCCCTGCATAAATTTTTTAAATGCAATGACATGGCCATGATTAATCTGCCTTAATTCTTCCGAAGAAGAAATCCCGATAAAAGACAAAAAAGAATGAATGGCTTTATCATAGGTTTCAAAGGTATGTTTTTTATGCAACTCTACAAAATCGGTAAAAAGATTGCAAGAACTTAAGTTAGACATAATGCCTTTTATGTCTAACTAAAAATTATATCAAAAGAACCACATGGATATTTATTGATTCTCAAATTTTATCTCTCGTGGGGAATTTACCCTAAATGTTTAATGGAACCCACAATTGGTTGAAAGTAGACAGGCTTTGTGAATAAAGATGGTGGTGCAAATAGCTGTAATAAAATAGACTCATTTATTGATGCGATTCACAAACAGATAAAACCAATATTTTATAAAGCAGACTATAGGAGTTGTTTTGCAGAAAGGTATTAAATAAATGCTTAGAATATCTTTTTCAATAAAATTGAACCACCACCTACCATGGGGTTTGCATGGAATTCAATCTTCATTCCATCTGACAATTGATTATTGATATACGAACTTGTCAAGGCAATACCAAGGCTTCTCTCGTTGTTTTCAGTACCTACCATGTTTTTCTGGACAGAGTCATCATCAGTAACCAAACACTCAAAAATTGCTTTAAACATTTCATTAAGTTCCGGACCCATGTTTGGCAAAGTCTGTTTTTCGACCTGTGATACTGTATTGATTCTTAAAGTCTGACTATTTGTATCAACGTTGTTTTGTCCAAAAGCAGTGGCAGAAAATAGTATGGTAAAAAATAGACTGATAAAAAAGCATTTTCCAAACTGTTTGATTGTCTTGTTCGATTTTTTCATGATTTTAGTCTCCACCATTGGGTTCTTTTATTTACTTTTAATTATTAGTAGAGCAAAAATCGTGCAAGCCCTACCATATTTTCAAAAATAATTTTATAACCCTTAAAAGGAAGGCCTCTTCAAAAAATATTAAAGACGGATCTTTTTTGCATAGAGATGTTAAAGCAATGAGATATCACCACTTGGATGAAATTTAACCAGTTTTTTCCAATCTTGAACTCGATTGGGTCTTAAACTTTATTAGGACTTAAAATAGGACTCGATTTTTTTTAGAATAAAATCAATATCCAAATCAAACTGCCTCTTCTGAATATCATCAATCCCCAACCTGCTGAAGCGCCATTTATTATATTGAGAAAGTATTCTAAAAAATCGATCCCTCACATGGGGGTCATCAAAATCAGGGACAACCCGATTATACCAGGACAGATAGGTTTCATATGAATATTTGGGATATCCTTTTTTAAGTAATAGCTTTTCGATAAGAAAAAAAGAATCATGAGAAGAACGCCCACTATTTTCTGAAGGTTTCTTTACCAACGACTTAGATTTCTTAATGGTATTTGATTTTTTTAATCTAAAAATAAGGATAATGGCCAGTGGTAAAACCAACCAAAACCCATATTTTTCCATCATTTTTTTGCCAACCTCATGTCTAAGTTGAAATAATTTAAACCGAATAAAAGACAAAATATTTGTTAAAGCCGAGGTCTGAACCAGCTGGCTGTCTTTTTGCAAAAATGAGGCCGGAGTGGTGTCAAAATTTTCCCATTGACCGTTGAGATAAACCTTAACCCAGGCATGAGCATCCCTTTGCCGGACAACAATACAATTTTCCATTCGGGAATATTCATGGGCAATAAAACCAGTTACATACCGGGTCGGGATATTAACCTGACGAAGGGTTAAAGCTGTTGTTGTCGCAAAGAATTCACAATGCCCGGCCTTTGTATTATATAAGAAATTTTGAATTGGTGTATCATGACGACCTTTCCCTTTAAGATCCAGAGAATAAGCATATTGTGTTGAAAAAAAACTTTTTATCGTTTTCAAAATTTGCTTTTTAGATTGATTTTCGAGGTCCAGATCTTGCACTATTTTTTCAATTCCACTCTGCTCTTTTTTAGGGACCATAAGATCTCTTTCATAAGGGGCAGCATCATATGATAAGTTACCCGTATAAGTTACCAGGCTTTTAATAAATGATGGTCCCTCTTCCACACGGACAGTCTGCATTGCATTTTTTTCACAGGTACCGACTTTCATCTGGCCGATACTGATCACTCCCGGTGGTAAATTTAAGACGGCTTTTTCCTTAACCAGTCTCGAATAAATGGTCATTTCTTTTTTATTTTCAACCGGAGGCTGGATTTGCCAGAAAGTTTTTTCGTTCCCAGGTTGAACAGGTTCAAATCCCACCTGCGCATACCAAGTGGTGGTAGCAAATATGTTATAGGTAGCGTTTTGAAGTAAGATACCGGTCTCGGATTTATCATAGTTAGATTTTTTTACCCTGAAAAGAATCTCATCAAATAATTTTAAGTTCCCAATATCCCCCAAAGCTGTAGAACTTTTATATGGATTGGTATTATGATAATTCGCGAAATAGTCGATCATCCACATCTGGGCTTTTACGCTTATTCGATGGATAGCCTGATGACCCAAAAAGCCAAAAAAAACAACCCCAAAAAGACATAATCCCCACACCAATCTGGGAACCCGCCGAGGAGAAACCTGCCACAGGGCCCACAAGAATATCAATGCAATCCCAATATAAAATATCTTCCCACGCAGATGCGTCATACCGGTGCTTAAAAGAACAATTAGGGCATAATAATAGGATACATCAATCTGTTTAACATCCAGCGCCTGTATCCTCTCCTTTTTTCTACCCACAAGAAAAAAGGCCCGGATATCTATCTTACCCTTTGTGCTAAATTGTTGAGCTGCAATAATCGGCAAAAAAATCACCGGCAGCCATCTTAAAAGAATAGACATGGCTTTTTGGGTTTCAACGGATAATGCAATCACAACAGTTCCAGCTAAAAGAACAATACTGACATCTATAAATTTATTAAAATCAGCAGGTCTAAACTCAAATCGAATTTTTAAAAAATGGATAGATTCCACAATCAGGCAAAGAGACACCGCAACGAATAACAAATGATGATGCCAACCCCAGAACAAAAGGATCACCCCTAAAAAAAACCGTGGTGCTTTCATTTTTTCTTAGACTCCTTTTGAAACTGAGCGCAGGTTATGATTTTAATTCCTTTTAACGTTTTCATATCCTTTAATATTTTTTGGGTCATTTTAGATTTGTCTTTTGCCAATACAATTATATAAGATGGTAACGCTGCCTGTTCAAATATATCTACGATTTGTTTATGGCTGCTTTTCCAGTCTAAAAAAATGCAAATTGCACTGGAAAAAGAGGTAATCTTCTCTTGAAGAGTTGGAACCATACCCCTTATATTTGAATCTTCGCAGGCTTCAACACATGCCAGAATTTCAAGCATTTTATCTGTATTTCCAAGTCCTCTACCAGAAGAGAATGAATAGGCCTGATTACCCGCAAACATTAAATCCATCACAGAGTCCGGTGTCTTGATCGAACTTATACAGTAAGACGCAATACTGACCGCCTCTTCAAATATGGCATGAACTTCAACGGTTGCTGCAGTGTCAAGCACCAAGGCCTGACGTTGAAAAAATTCATCCTCAAATTCTTTAATCACCAACTCATTGGTCTTTGCGAAACTTTTCCAATGGACATTTCGTAAAGGATCTCCAGGGCGATATGGACGCAAGCCCATAAATTCATCGGAATTACCAATTGAAGATGCCAATTGAATCCCTCCAGGATGATATTGCCGCCTGGATTCAAGCATAGGTATCTCAACCTTGCTTGGTCGTGGCAACACCAAAAGCTTTTCTGACAATTTAATATGAACCAAACGATTGAACAGCCCCAATATGTCCGGCCGCCCAAAAGTAATCCCGGAAAAATGGATATACCCCCTAAAGCGAGCAGTCATGTTTATTGACACACGGATAGTTTCCCCCACAGGCAAATCAGGTAATGCAATCGGTGAAAAAAAAGCATTCATATTTTTATTAATTTGCCACACCCATCTAAAATAAAGGACTTTACGATCCCAAATGTTGCGTCGATGCTCAAAAGGTT
This sequence comes from Desulfobacula sp., assembly GCA_033852015.1. Lineage (GTDB taxonomy): Bacteria > Desulfobacterota > Desulfobacteria > Desulfobacterales > Desulfobacteraceae > Desulfobacula. Next base: position 2,508 of record JAWSVH010000211.1, on the reverse strand, counting down.
CTTTTTGCTCTAACAAAGTTTTTAAAGATGGTCGTGGGTCAACTACATTTTCATAAAGGATCAGACCTTTTTGAACGATTGGAGACAAATTGGTTATTTGAATTTCATACACCATTTTGTTCCCTGCGGTAATACAATCGGGAAGATGTCTTTTGACTCTTGTTTGAAATCGGAAGGGAAATAAACTGGCAATAAAAGAGAAAACCACAAAGCATATCGCCAGTGACATCATCTGATACAAACTTGTTTTTAAAATATTAAACCCGAACAGCCCGGACAAGAAAACAATACCCACCATCATTGCACCGGCAGGCGTAACATGCTGTTTTCGCCAATAGCTCACAGCATAAAAAATGGTATAGGATTTATATAAAAACCGGGCCAGCATGGGACCTTCTAAGTTGGCACCGGAATAGACTTTAAAACAGCTTCCACAACAAAGCGTGCAGTGGTACCGGAAAACATTGACTTAGAATCAAGTACCAGTCGATGAGCGATGACCGATATGGCGATCTCCTGAATATGATCTGGAGTGACGAAATCAAGGTTATCAAACAATGCCAGGGCACAGGCGATGTTCATCAGAGCGATGGATGCCCGGGGACTTGCACCCAATGCAACTCCGGGATATGTTCGGGTGGCATTAACAATATCGACAATATATCCTTGCAATGACTCTGAAATATAGACATCTTTGACTGCAGCTTTTAGTTTTAAAAACTCTTCAAGGGTGACGCAGGGTTTAATTGCATGAATTGGATGACTTAGTTTTTGACTGTTCAAGACGCTCACTTCTTCTTGTCTTGAAACATATCCTAGTTCAAGCTGCATGGAAAACCGATCCATCTGAGCTTCCGGCAAAGGATAGGTCCCTCTGGATTCCACAGGATTTGAAGTGGCAATAACGAAAAATAAATCTTTAAGATTTAAAAGGCTACCATCAATACTCACCTGACCTTCTGCCATAGATTCAAGCAACGCCGACTGGGTCCGAGGAGATGCTCTGTTGATTTCATCTGCCAAAAGAATATGAGTAAATATCGGCCCTTTGTAAAGCTTAAAAATCTTTTGAGACGGATCAAATACAGAAACGCCAAGAATATCAGATGGCAACAGATCCGGCGTAAACTGAATTCGTTTAAAATCGGCATCAATGCTTTTTGCCAGCGCTTTGGCAAGTGTGGTCTTTCCGGTTCCAGGGTTGTCATCTAAAAGGATATGGCCGCCACTGGCAAAGCCAGCAAGAATGTATCGAATACACTCCTTTTGCCCTTTAATTACGGTTTCAACATTGGAAGATATCCTCTCAAAAATATCCTGGGCCCAACAAGGAGTTGATTCTTCCATATTTATTTCTCTTTGGGATTAATTCCGATTGTAGTTCTTTAAAAAATCCGGGTCTTTTTCAATATAGACTCGAATGGACATACTGCCAGTGGTAACGCCATTGGTACTTTGAGCAACGATTTCATGTTCACCAACAGATGGACTTACCTCAAGTTTTTTTCCTCTTCCTAATTCTCCATCGACACTACTTGTCCAGATAATTTGTTCTGAAAAATCACCCACAACAGACAATGCAACGCCTTCCAACACAATGGGCAAATCTGATGTATAAAAATACTGCCCGTATCTTGGTGTTCGAATGAACACTTCAGTTGAATCATCCTCTTCAATGTTGATATCCTTTGACAACTTCATATATTCGCTTAAATTGATCTTAGGAATAAAATCCATTTTTTTCTTTAAATAAAACAGGCGGATGGCTTTCTTCATCTCTGGCAGATCTTTATAATCAGATTTATCGTATGTATTGAATACTTTTATAATTTCAATAGCCTTATCATATTCTCGGGCCTCATATAACTTTTTCAACTGAGTATAACGAGCATCAATTTCTACAATAAACTCCTGTTTTATTCTTTCCTTTTCAAACTCCTGGGCTTTTTTCTCCAGCGCCTGTGATCTCATATCAATCACCAGCTTAAAGATTAAGTTAAATAAAACAAAGAAGAATATGGCTAAAATGACGACAACCTGGATGGGATACGTTGTTTTTCCGGAGACTTTTTTCAAATCAAAACCCTATTTATTGTTAGATGCAGCGCTATATTCTAATGAATAAGACACCATCCGTAAAGCAATTTTTTTCCCAAGCTTGTAAAACATAGCAATTCCTTGTAAACATCTGTCATGATACGAATAATCGACATAAGAGACCAAACTCATCTATCCGGCGATGAAGTTTTAAAGTTAAACTTCATTAATAATTCAAGCGCCTATGTTTTTAGGAAATATTACCGCTTTGGCCTGCGCTCCCATATTTTTGAAGTATTATTGAAAAAAGATGTTTTATCAGAAACAAAAGGAAAATTAGTAGATGGCTTGCGTATTTTTCCCCGAGCCAAACCCCAAAAGATCTTCAGAATTCTTAGAAACCGATTTAAAAATATAAATTCCATTTTTAAAGAGATAGAAAAATATAATATGCTGCTGAATTTGCTGGGT
>JAWSVH010000210.1:0-1445 GCA_033852015.1 Desulfobacula sp. | reverse complement strand
GATCGTCTGGATCTTATGGGTATTGCCACCATGTTATTAAATCGTAGAGGGAATTGTTGCCCAGCTCAATCCGGTGTTTATCGAAACCTTAGAACTCTTGTTCGCCACCGCAAGAAGTTGGTAAAGATGAAAACAGAAATCCGCAACCGAATCCAGGCAGTTGTGGGACGTCTTTTCCCAGGATTTTTAAATCAGAAAAAAAGTGGCATTGAACCTTTTTCCCGAATATCATTATATTTGATGAAAGAGCGCTTTAGTCCTGTACAAATCCGAAGGAGAAAACGATCAACTCTGATTGAAAATTTTCAAAAACTATGTTGTAAAAAATCTGAAATAACTGCGATTAAACTTCAAAATTATGCTGCTCAAGTACTCACAACCCCAAATGAATATATAGCCTCCCTACAGATTTCTTTAGCATGCCAGATAGATCTTTATTCTTGCCTGCTCGATAACATAGTGGAACTTGAAAAAGAAATTGCACTCCTGCTATGTCAAACCCAAGGGGCTTTTTTGACATCCATTAAAGGCATTGGGCTTGTTTTAGCGTCTGGTGTCACCTCGGAACTTGGTGATCCAGTACAACAGAAATCAGCGGCAAACCTGGCCTCATATTCTGGAATTATCCCTCGGGTTAAACAATCTGGTGGTACACAGGGACAATCAATAACTGGTCGCGTCAGTAAAAGAAGTAATCATATTCTCAAGGATTATGTTGTCCAGTCAGCATTCCATATTGGTAGATATGGCCCTATTGATTTACAAACCGACTATAAGCGCCGAGAGGCTTCAGGACAACATGCCGATTTCGGGATGGGTCGTCGATTTATCCGCATGGCTATTCATTTAATGCGGACGTCACAGATTTATATTCCATCTTATTTAAGAACTCAAAAAATTGAACGACATCAAATCGCTGGGCATTATTTATCAATATGGCCATTCTTGAAAGGGAAATGGGAGAAATTTGGTGCCCTTCATGAAGCTTTTATCAAGGATCGACCACTTGGCCAATGGCGATATATAGCACAGGAGGTTTATGGAATAAAATTACAATTGTGATCTGCAACTGGCCATGAAATAAAACAAACAATGTTTGTGATTTCGGCGGACAGGATGGCTATCGACTACTGTCGCGGAGGATTTTCAACAGGAAATCTTATCGACGGCTATAGCCAGAGTGTCAAACCCTGTCCGTCCGAATCTTTAATGGCTCCAAGGTACTCTGATCCCGGTATTTGCTGGAGATCTTGTCATACCAGAATGCCATAGGCGGACTTTTTTGGATGGGGATGTCACTTGTCACACCGAGTTGCGATCATTGGTTATTTTATTATCACTCTGGTTTAGATATTAAAAAAAACCGATTCTAATCGGGAGAGAGGAGTGTTGTCTAAAAATATTTATAAAAAATGTTTGACAAAAGTTCTGGTACTCTGGCTAAA
>JAWSVH010000045.1:0-36142 GCA_033852015.1 Desulfobacula sp. | reverse complement strand
GATTTATGAAGGTTGAATCCGGCGTTCATCGGCTGGTAAGAATTTCTCCGTATAATGCCAGTGGAAAACGCCATACATCGTTTGCTTCTGTTTTTGTGTATCCTGAAATTAAAGATGAAATCAAGATAGATATTGATGAAAGCGAGCTTCGTATTGATGTATACCGGGCCAGTGGTGCGGGTGGTCAGCATGTTAACAAAACCAGCAGTGCAGTTAGAATAACCCATCTGCCCACGGGTGTGGTGGCCCAGTGCCAACAGGAATCTTCCCAGCATCGAAATAAGGAAATTGCATTTAAAGTTTTAAAATCAAGGCTTTACCAGCTTGAAAAACAAAAGCAAGACGAAAAAATGCAAAATCTTCATGATGGTAAAGATGACATTGCCTGGGGGAACCAGATTCGTTCTTATGTGCTTCATCCTTACCGTATGGTAAAAGATCATCGGATTGATTTTGAAATTGGAGATGTAGATCGGGTGCTGAATGGGGATTTAGATCCTTTTATAGAAGGGGTGTTGCTTTCTTAAATATGGATCCACTTTCCATTATCGAACAATTTTATCCACAGGATACTGAACTTTATCAAGTCTTAGTGGCTCACAGTAAAATTGTTACCAAAAAAAGCCTTGAAATTGCACACCATCTGGTGCATTTGAATCCAGACGTTAAATTTATTAAAACTGCGGCCATGCTGCATGATATCGGTATATTTAAAACCCGGGCACATTCTATCGGCTGCTCAGGTGATGCGCCTTATATCCAGCATGGATATCTTGGACGAAAATTGTTAGACGAGCTGGGCCTTGCTCCTGAATATGGACTTGTGTGCGAACGTCATACCGGAGCAGGCATCACAAAAGAAAATATCCTTTCGAACAACCTTCCCTTACCACTAAAAGATATGGTTCCTTTGAGTCTGGAAGAAAAAATTATTTGTATTGCAGACAAATATCATTCTAAAAGTCCAAAACAGTTAAATCAAATGATTACTACAGAACTAATAATTGAACAATTGGGAAAAATCAATAAAACCCATGCCGAAAGATTTTCAGGCTGGATTAAAGAATTTAACCTGTGATTACTGATTAAATATCGTCTGTCTCAACGAAATGAAATCATTGTCATCTGATATTTAGTGGGGCCTGAGCATGATATTTGGTTTGTGTTTTTTTGATGAAAATGGTGCGATTAGAAAAGGACACCCCAAAAAAGGGTGTCCTTTTGTTATTTTAGCTTAATTTATTTCGTATTGAAAACTATCGGAAAGCTTTTTGTCTCCTAAAATAGCTTTGGTGAGAATGGTATAGACACCTTTTTTCTTCATGTCTGCTGTCGCTCCAAAGCCATTGCTCATGAACATAGCCATGGCTTTTTGGTTAATACCGTTTTTATTTTTGACTATAAATCCGACCTTGCCTTTTAAAACCGTCTTTTTGTTTTCATCCTGGATGTAAACCATCAAATGGTGAGGTTTATCCATTTCCATTTCTTTGGAACTCTGGGCACTATTATCAGTACCCTTGCTGTTTTTTGTATTTGTCTGGTTTCTTAAATCCATGAAGTAATAGGCAAGTGTGTATCCGTCAACGGTTGACTCGTGGATAAGATCGCCAACTTTATCAGTTGTTTTAGTATCATGTTTTCTTTCTGTGGCAAACGCGATGCCTGTGATGAAAAGGCAAGCGAATAGACCTAATGTAATTGATGTCATAAATTTTCTCATTTTAATGTCCTTTTATTTGTTGGTTTTAAATTTTAGTTCCCACATTTTCCATAGGCAGTAAATTACTGGGATTATAATTAGAGTCATTACGGTTGAGGAGATGAGTCCACCAACCATGGGAGCGGCAATTCGTTTCATGATCTGGGAACCGGCCCCTGAACCATACATAACCGGCAATAATCCTATTAGAGTTGTGGCAACGGTCATAATCAATGGGCGAACCCTCTCAACCGCACCTTGAATTATAGATACTTCAAGGTCCGCAATTGTTTTTATACTATTTGATTCTTTTTTCCGGCGGAACACATCATCCAGATATACGAGCATGACGATACCGGTTTCGGTGGCAAGCCCTGCTAAAGCAATGAATCCTACCCCAACTGCCACTGACATATTATAGCCCAGCAGATAAATGAGCCAGAATCCTCCCACAAGGGAAAAGGGTAGACTGGCCATGACGATAATCACCTCCACCAGGTTCTTAAAATGGATATACAATAGAAAGAAAATAACCAGTAGTGTTGCAGGAACAATAATGTTTAAAGTTTTCCTGGCTTTTTCCATGTATTCGTATTGACCAGACCAGATAATTGAATATCCAGCAGGCAGTTTTATTTTTTCATTTACAATTTTTTTTGCGCCCTTTACATAGGTTCCCACATCGACATCTTTAAGATCGATATAGACCCATGCAGTTCGCTTGGAATTCTCGCTCTTGATGCCTGCGGGTCCCTTGTGTATGGAAAAATCTGCAAGGTGGGTTAGTGGAACCTGAGTGCCTGAAGGAGTGGGTACAAGTACCCGTTTGATCATATCAAGATTGTCTCTGAGTTCTCGATTATATCTCAAATTAATTGGATACCGTTCCAGGCCTTCTACTGAATAGGTGACATTCATTCCACCCACGGCGATCTTGATGATTTCTTGAACATCTTGAATCACTAATCCATACCGGGCGATGTTTTCTCGTTTAATGATGAAGTCCAGATAATTTCCTCCTGTGACACGCTCTGAGAAAACAGATAATGTGCCGGGTGTGTTTTTTAAAGTGGCTTCAAGTTCTTCTCCAATTGAGGCAAGAATATCCAGATCAGGTCCCATGATTTTTATTCCAACAGGAGTTTTTATACCTGTGGAGAGCATATCGATTCTTGTTTTGATGGGCATCGTCCATGCATTGGTGAGTCCTGGAAACTTAACGGCCCGATCAAGATCATCGGAAAGCTCTTTGATTGTGATATATCGTTCCTCAGGGAAAATTTTGATTAAAGGCCATTTCATAATTTCCGGCCAGTTGGAAAAGAAACGGTCAATCTTTTTTTTACGCCATTCATGGGTAATTTCACCGTTGATAATTTCCGGCCAGATCCATGTGAATGGTTTCTTAAGCCAACCCGGCCAGTTGGCGAAAAATCGAGGGACTTCTATTTTTTCATATTCTACCTGGGGTTTAAGCATGATGACGGTTTCTATCATGGAAAGTGGCGCAGGATCTGTTGAAGTTTCTGCTCTTCCGATTTTACCCATTGTACTTTTTACTTCAGGAAACCGCTGTATGATTTTATCTGTTTGCTGAAGCAGTTCCTTGGCTTTTGTTATAGATATCCCAGGAAGTGTTGTCGGCATGTAAAGCAGATCTCCTTCATTCAGCGGTGGCATGAATTCACTTCCCATATGAGATATGGGATACCATGTAATTACAAGAACTGATAAAAAAAGGATGACGGTGGTTTTTTTCCATTTTAGGACGAGCCTTATAATGGGCATATATATAGAAATTAATAATTTGGATATGGGATTATCTCTTTCAGAAATAATTTTTTGAGAAATCAGGCAGAAAAAAAGAAAGATAGAGAGACCCAGGGCAATTACCAGGCTTAATTCTGGAAGATTTACACCAAAAATTCCCGCGCAGATAACAGCGGCAGGAGGGCCAGCAAGAGCCAGAAGCCATATCCGAATTTTCTTTTTTAACGATAATTGTGGATTAATGGTTTTTTCCCGGACAAAAAAGGTCATGAGCACGGGAATAATGGTGATGGCCAAAAGAGAAGATGCGGCCATTGCTGTTGTTTTGGTGTAGGCCAATGGTCTGAAAAGTCGGCCGGATTGTTCACCTAAACTGAATACCGGCAAAAAAGAGATCGTAATGATTAAAAGACTAAAAAAGAGTGCAGGTCCAACTTCTTTGGATGCATCGATAATAATTTGTGTATGTGTTTTTTTCCCCTGATCTCTTTCAAGATGTTTATGGGCATTTTCCACAAGAACAATGGAAGCATCAACCATCACACCGATGGCAATGGCAATACCGCCTAAGCTCATTATGTTAGCATTGATACCCAGAGGATACATGATAGCAAAGGACATAAGTATACCCACCGGCAGGGTAAAAATGGCAACAAAGGCAGATCTGAAATGGAGTAAAAAGAGAATACAGATGATGGCGACAACAATCATTTCTTCGGTGAGTTTAGATTTGAGAGTTTCAACTGCCCGTTCAATTAGTGAGGATCTGTCGTAGCCCGTGACAATTTCGACTCCTTTGGGTAGACCTTTTTCCAATTCGGATAGCTTTTCCTTAACCCGCTTGATGACATCCAGGGCATTTTCTCCATAGCGCATGATCACGATGCCACCGACGATTTCTCCTTCTCCATTCCATTCAAGAATGCCGCGTCGTAGTTCCGGTCCGATCTGAACGTTTGCTATATCTTTTAATAAAACAGGTGTCCCTTTTGCATCAACACTGACGGCAATATTTTCAATGTCTTTAACCGATTGAATATATCCCAGACCCCGAACCATGAATTCTGTTTCTCCCATCTCAATCAGTTTGCCGCCGACATCTGCATTGGAACGCTTGATGGCTTTTTTTATTTTTTGGAGGGGTATTTTATAGGCCAAAAGTTTATTGGGATCGACTTCTACCTGGTATTGTTTTACATACCCGCCAATACTGGCCACTTCTGAGACACCGGGGACGGCGGTGAGTTCATATCTTAAAAACCAGTCCTGGATAGATCGCAGTTTTTGTAGATCATTCTCGCCAGTGGTATCTTTTAAGACGTATTCATAGACCCATCCAACGCCCGTGGCATCTGGACCAAGACTAGGAGTGACTCCCTCAGGGAGTCTGCTAGAAACAAAATTGAGATATTCCATGACCCTGGATCGGGCCCAGTAGATATCGGTTCCATCTTCAAAAATCAGATAAACAAAGGAATATCCAAAAAAAGAGTATCCCCGGACAACTTTTGCAAAAGGTACACTCAGCATGGCTGTGGTTAACGGGTATGTTACCTGGTCTTCCACAACTTGGGGGGCCTGCCCCGGATATTCAGTGTAAACAATGACCTGGACATCGGACAAATCCGGTATGGCATCCAGAGGAGTTTTTATCAAAGCAATGATTCCGGCTGCAATGATAAAGAGTGTCGCCACTATGACCATAAATCGGTTTTTAACAGACCATTCAATAATTTTTTCTATCATTTTACGTCACCTAACCTTATAGATTTTCAGATCGATTTTTTTATCCCATGTCATCAAAAAAGTCTTTTTCCGGCGCCATATCATCAAAGAAATCATCTTCACTATTTGAGTTTTGATCCTCTGATTTTGATTTGATCATTTTTTGTATGGCTTCTTTCATTTTTGATTCAGAATCCAGCAAAAACTGACCAGAGGTTACAATACGTTCTCCTTCTGTCAGGCCGCTGATAATTTCAATTTTCCCATTATTCAGTTGAGTCCCGGTTTTGATTTCTCTCGGGCTGAATTGTTTATTCTCTTTTTGAATAAAAACAATCTTCTTTTTCCCGGAATGAATCACTGCTTGGGATGGGATAGAAATTGTCGGGGTTTTTGATTCAGACTTTATTTGAATTTTTGCAAACATATCTGGTTTGAGCTGTAGATCTTTATTATCAAAATGAATCCGGACTATGATATCCCGTGTTTTCGGTTGGAGGTAAGGGAAAATATAAGCAATATCCCCTTTATAGATTTTATTGGGACTGTAAGATAATGTCATTTCAACCTTTTGGCCTTTGAAAACAAGGTTTTGTTCATATTCAAAAATGTGGGCTTCTACCCAAAGATGATTCAGGTCTGAAATAGTTAACAGGCTGGCGCCCGCCTTTACAAATGTTCCTTGAAGAATATTCTTATGGGTAATAACCCCGGTAAAAGGAGAGCGGACCAAAAGGGTTTTCTTTACTTTGCCGCTTTTTTCAATGGCGTTTATTTCTGATTGGGCAATATCAAAGTAGCGTAATTTTTGTTGGGTCGAAGACAACAGTTCTTTGTTTAGTTCACTTTTGTTTTTAGTATAGTTTTTATAAGCTGATAGATATTCTTCCTGTGAAGCCATAAGCGCCGGGGAATATATTTCATAAAGCGGGTCACCTTTTTTTATATGAAATCCAGTATAGTCAGCATAAAGTTTTTCAATCCATCCTGAAACTTTTTGAGAAACCGTTCCTGTTCGGGTTTCATCAAAGGTAATATTTCCATAGGTTTTAATGGTGTGGTTTATAAGGCTTTTCTGCACACGTTCTGTTGTAAGACCCATGTTTTGTTCAACAATTGGATCTATTTTGATATCCACACCGGAGATTAACTCATCTTCATAAACTGGAACCAAATCCATACCCATTTTACTTTTACCGGGTTGCTCGTAAAGTTCTGTTGGATCCATGGGCGCCTTCCAATAAACAATTTTCCTTTCATTTTTATTGGGTAAGGCAGTTTTATTCTCATTTGAAACGGCAGCAATGGCATCACCGGAAGAAGTTGGATGTATGTATTTAAATATTACAAAGATAGTTAGGGTTGTTATTACCATAGTGAACAACGTTGTGATCAGCAGAAATTTTAGGTTGAATTTTATTTTGGTCATGATATTTTTCCTTTTTTTATGCCTCAGAAACTGATTCCTGTCAGCTGTTCAAGAGTAGAGATACCTGTTTTTAGATCCATTTGTTTTTTTGCAATGGTCAGCCGTATTTTCAGCCAGTCTGTATAAGATCCGATGGCTTGTGAAAAGGGTATTGCTCCGGATTCATATTCTCTTGTGGATACCTTGAGCGCGGATGTGGATAAGTCCAGTATTTGCATTTCGTATAGAAGGCGTTCTCGATGGCTTTTATCTACTTTAAACCAGGCCTCCTGCACCATGCGCTTTGTTGTATTTTCAGCACTGATTAAAGATTGCTTTAAGCTATTTAGTTTTTTCTTTGTTCCTTTTAGCCAGGGATCGTTAATCCCATACCAGGCACCGGCTGGAAGTCCATTTTTCATTGCAGCCATTGTTTTTTCAGGAAAAGACATTTGTTCAGCATCGCTTCCAACCGTTTTAACGGCTTTGTTTTCATTTAAAGATAGATTTAATGAATAGGGTGACTGGATCATTGCTTCAGCCATTTGAACCATTTTTTCTGTTTTCGTAATGGTTGCTCTAATTCTTTTTAGTTCAGGGCGGTGGTCTTTGGCTATCAGGTATATAGCATCCGGTGTTTCAATCTTTTTATAGAAATTTACAAGTTGTGGTTTTCCAAGATTCTTTTGGTCGGGTATATTTAATAGTTCTAATATTTTGATTTCAACATTGGTTCTTTGAGTGCCCAGAGTTACCAGGTTTTCTTTTAGAACAGCGATCTTGATATTTATCTTGATCACATCTTGAAAACTGACTTTACCGCTTTTGTATAGGGTGGTTGCCACATTTTTAAGTCGGTCGAGTGCCTCAAGGGTTTCTGCTGTAATTGTTTTTGAGGTATCAATAAAGACAAGTTGCCAAAATGCCTTTCGCATATCGGTAATCACCTGGTTTCTTGTGATGTCTAATTTTTGAGTTAAAATCTTAACTTGAAGATTGACTATTTGACCTTTCAATGCACTTATTCCCGGATAAGGATATTTAAGCCGGGTGGCTTCTTTCATTTTTAAGGGACCTGTTTTAAGGTTGAGGGCATTTGAAAATGCAGTGTATTGTCTTAAATTTTCATCCAGAGCCATGACCTGATTGAAGGACTGAATTTCTGCGGCTATTTTGCTTTGTGCAGAAAGAATAGACGGATTTCTAAAGGCCGCCATTGCTTCGATTTCCTTTAGGATTAATTTATCCTGAATTTGCTTTAACACAGCATTTGAGTCTTTTGAAATGGTCTTAAGTCTGGAATATTCATCAAAAGTTAAGTTCGTTAAAAAAGGGAGATTGCCCGGATGGTATAATTTTTTTTCCTGGTCTGCCTTTAATTTTGTAATCAGAGTTATCAATCGGTCATCAATTCTTTGTTGAGATTGAAAGATCTCCTTTGATGTTTCAAGTTCTATGGAAAGATTCTTGGCAAAATATTCAGGGGGTGCGTAGCTATTAAGGTCGTTATTTAAGGTTGTGTAATTACCATAAACCGGGCTGGTAATATTTATGGCCATAAAGATAAAGAGAGTGAAATAGGTTTTCATTATGATTGGCCTCCATTAAGTGTGGCATCTTTTTGGTCGAGTGGAATACCGGTCAACAGTTCAAGTTTGGCAAATGCCTGGGTATAATCGGCTTTTGCGCGTTCAAGGGATAATTGAAAATTATAAGCGGTTGCCTGAACTTCAAGAAAATCCGAGAAGCTTCCTTCTCCTTCCCGAAACCAGGTTTCTGCTGTTTGAACAGATTGGATAGCCTGGGGAATAAGATTGTTTTTATACAGAGAGATCAGGCGTTTGGAATTTTGGAGTTTAAACCAAGTCCTACTGATATTGGCCCTTGCCTGGTTACTTATCTTTGTTTTTTCGTAAATGGCTTTTCTTTTTTCAGAAATGGCTTTTTGGGTTTTGCCTGAGTTTTTTCCAAACCATAGAGGGATATTCATACCAAACTGTATTCCAATAGCATCTTTTCCAGCATCTGCTGGTGGTTTTGCAACATCAGGCTCTCCAATCCCGGCATAAAACAGCCCCAGTTTGAAAGATGGCAGATTGTTTAATTTAGCTAACGTAATTTTCTCGTTGCTTTGTACGATTTTTTCATTGGCAATTAAGATATTCTCCTGGGTGTCAACAAAAAGAGTAAGCAGGTCATCTATAGAATAGATATTATTTCTGATTTTAAGGCTTTTTGCAGTCCCCAATGGTGCTGATGGACTCCGATTTAAAAGGGTGTTGAGTTTGATTTTTTCTGTCTGCTCAAGTTCTTTTAGCAGTAAAATATCATATTGAATCTGGGAAATCTGGGCGCGAGCTTTTGAAACATCATAAAGAGAAGATCGATCATCGGCATAGGCATTTTCACTTAACTTTAACAGTTCCTGGGTAAGGTTATCATTGGCATTTGCAAAGTGAATCGCTTTTTGAATATAAACCAGTTCCTGGTAGGAAGTTACAATATCTAAAGTTACTTTTTTTATGGTTTTATCCAATTTTAGTTTGTCAGCCCGGATGCCGGACTCGATTACCTTGCCTTTTTGAGTTAATTTTCCTGGAAAGGGGATGGCTTGCGAAAGATTCAGGTTCCATTCTTGCGGCCCCAGTCGAGTTTCAATAGGAGACGGGAAATAGGTGACCATCAGAGTGGGGTCGGGGTAACCTGTTTGAATCCGATATTTTTCGATTGAGGCTTTCCATGACTCTTTTGCAGACTGGATTGATGGATTGTTTTTGTATGCATAGTTCAGTGCATCATTAATATTAATTTGCTTTTGAAGGCCTGTTTCAGTTTTCAGGTTGCTGACTTCATTACCAAATAGGGGTTGTGAAAATGCAACAAGGAAGAAGAAAACTGTCCAGAGTACTTTAAATTCAGTGTATTTCATAGATAACCTTTTTTAAATATTATCAATATTGTTCTGTTTGATACGAGAGTAATAGCATGATGTGTGCCAATCGCCATGATAATGCTTAAAAGCCTTGTTGGTTGGGCTTTATCCTCCTGTGTAGATGATGTTTGGGTAAGGGTTAAATAAAACAGGTGACTCATTTTTATACAGGCTGTGCCTGAAATCTATCCACTTGGTGTTGTTGGATTAAGGAAAATAAAACGTGTTGGCTACTATAAATGGTAGAAAGGTGCATTATATCGACTTGGTATAAACATTGCTGTTACAATTAAGACTGTATGAATTCATGAATACGCAACCGTTAAATTGAAATAACGAGGATATATGTCAAAAATTTTATATATAACGCCTAAAACCCTTCACCAGAGGATTGTTTTTTTTGTTCTTTTGCCTGTCTTTTTCTTATTGTTGGGTACCGGAAGTGTCGGGTTTTTTTATGCTCGGGATGTAATACTTGAGCAATGGGGGCAAACAGCGGTTTCAAAACTTCAAAAAGCTTCCCATTTGATTGATATGCGCCTGAGCCGTCCCAAAGAATTGCTTTTAATGCTTAAAGAAAATTCTGATGATGGTCAAAATCATCAAATCCATGAATTTGTTGTTGAACGTTTGAAGGCATTGGATGGTGTTGTTCAGGTGAATGTGGAATGGCCGAAAACACAGATAAGTTCCAATCATATGCTTGAAAAAAATGGGAAGACCGAAAGAATGGGTAGAATGAAATTTGACCGATTTGAGGCCCTTGAAATATCTTTACCCAATTATAATGCAAATCTTGATGGGCAGACAATTTCTCTTTCTTCTGTTTTTAAGGATAAAGATAACCAGAGAGTAGGACAGATTGAAGTGGTGATAGCCTTTGATGATCTTATCGGTCAAATTATTGAGGAGGAGTGGTGGAAGAGTAATAAAGCGTTTCTTATTGATAATGGAGGTACAATTTTGTTGAGTACTTTTCATTCTGTATCAGAAATGATTCACCCGTCTGGGAAAAAATTTGCAGATCAGGACAGCTTGGAAAAGAAAACGATAGAAGCCCTGAAAACAAAATCTTCAGGTACTATCTTTGGGCAGGGATCTCCACCAAAGGAAATCAGTGGGTTTTATCATCTTCAGCAAGCACCTTGGAGTCTGGTTATTATTGCACCGGGGAAAAAAGTATTGGGACCAGTGCTGACATTTCGGTTCTTCTACTTTGGCGGCGGTGTTTTTTGTATTTTTCTGGTAATTTTATTTATCCGAATGACTATTTCGAAAACTACAGGTGCCATTAAAAAAGTTTCTGATGCCGCACGCGATATTGCTAAAGGGAATTTTAGTGAACCTCTCGTGGTTCAGTCAGAAGATGAAGTTGGTGAGTTGACTTACAACTTTAATAAAATGACGAAGCAGCTTAAAGAGAGAATCCGTTTGAAAGAAGATATGACATTGGCAATGGAAGTTCAGCAGAATTTCCTTCCCCAGTCACATGTAACACTTCAGAATACCGAAATATTTGGACAGACGGTCTATTGTGATGAAACCGGAGGAGATTTTTTTGATATTATAGAGATTCCTGGTGCGTCTGATAAAATTGTTCTTGTTGTGGGAGATGTTGTGGGGCATGGAATAGGGGCGGCACTTTTGATGGCAACGACCCGTGCTTTGATCAGAAGTCGGGCTAATCAATCAGGAAGCATTTCTCAGATCGTCACAGATGTTAATCATCTGCTTTGTCAGGATACGTTGAAAACTCAAAATTTTGTAACTGTTTTTTTTATGATTGTTGATATAAAGAAAAATGAAATTCAGTGGGTACGTGCAGGGCATGATCCTGCGATAGTATATGATTCTCAAACTCAATTGTTTTCCCAACTTAATGGCCGTGGTGTTGCTCTTGGGTTTGATGAGGAAGCAAGATATTGTTCAGATAATTGTTTTAAAGGTGCTCCGGGCACTATCGTTATAATTGGATCAGATGGAGTTTGGGATATAAAAAATCCTTCTGGAGAAAGATTTGGAAAAGATAATCTTAAAAAAATAATAAAAAAATCAGCCTCAAAAAGTTCCGAGGAAATAACAAAGTCCATTCTTACCCAGGTAAAAATATTTCAAGGGGCTGCCAGCCAAGAAGATGATATTACACTTATGACGCTCAAATTTTGATAATAGTTAACCGTTTTTTATAGCGCCTTATTTCCTATCTATTTTACTAAAAGTATTTGTTATTTTTGGTGATTAGAAAAATAAGGATTAGAAGTGTTGAGCCAAATGGCACAGCTTGACAGTCTATAATAAAAGTGTCATCTTTTTTAGCAAAAGTAATGATAACATTCGTTCTATTTTGAATGTGTATATAATGAAGGATAATAGAGTTTAAATGAAACTTTCGACAAAAACTAGATATGGTACAAGAATTTTGATTGAGCTTGCGTTAAAGAAAGGCCAGGGAGCCGTTCAAGTGAGTAAGATTGCAGCCAGTCAAAAAATACCTGCCAAATATCTTGAACAGATACTTCGGACATTAAAGAAAGTCGGAATGGTGAAAAGTGTTCGGGGGCCTAAAGGAGGGCATCTTCTGGCTATCGGGGCACAAAAAATCAGTTTAGGGCAGATTGTCCGGCTTTTTGAGGGGCAAACGGACCTTGTGGCATGTGTCAGCTCTCCTGAAATATGTGAAATGACAGCAGAGTGCCTGGTTAGAAATGCCTGGTCCGATGCAACCCACGCACTTTATGAAAAGTTAGATGGTATTACTATTGCTGATTTGATCAAATCTGACGGCAAAAAACCAATTGAATTTCCTGCCTGCCCTACTATTAATGATTAAAAAAAAGTGCCTGTGGCCAAATTTTAAAAAAAGGTCGCAGGCACTTTTTTAAAGTAAATCTTTTACTTCTCTCCAAGAAAATCTTTAATTTGCTGGAGCGTTTTAGGATCACTTTCTTTAATCATTTCCATCAGTTTTTCTCCATCTTTTGAGGTCTCATCTGTTGATGCAGAACTGATTTCTGATTCAACATTAAGTATTTCACAGATGGTATTAATAAGAACATTTGGCGTAACGGGTTTTTCGATCGTACGCTTGGGTTTAAGCCCGGATGTGAATGCATTAAAGCTTTTGATATCTTCTGTGGCAAATTCATTGTGGGCATGTGCCGTGATTACAATGACCGGCAGTTTTGCCCATTTTTCATTTTTGCGCAGCGTCCGGATCAGTTCAATGCCGGATTTTCTTGGCATCACCATATCAAGGGTCATTAGGTCTGGAATCTGTTCTTCAATTTTCTCTAGGGCATCCTGACCATCAACAGCTGAATCCACATTGAACCCAGCATCCTGAATGCAAGCAGTTAAAAAATTCCTTACATCAGGTTCATCATCTACAACAAGGATTTTTTTTTCAGAAGCTTTTACCATAGGTTCTTCCTTTAAATCTAAATGATTTTTTTTAGCATTATCCTTTAAGGTTTATTTTGACGGTGTGTCCGGAGCGATGCGACCCATGGCTTTAGTCAACTCCATAATAACACCCAATCCCTGGGAAATTTCAGAATTAAATCCGGCAGCGGCCAATCCTAAAACACCAACACTTTTTGCATTTTCAAGTTCAACGTTGGATGGTATCTTTGCTAATCTTTCCAGAAGTTCAATCGCTTTGGGATCAGAAAGGCTTTTGGCCAGTCCCATCAGCCCAACAAGACCATCACCCATCACTTCAATATCTTCAGCAGAATACGCAGCCGCTACTTTTGTACGTAGATCAACTGTGGATTTGATAATTCTGAAGACGCCTTTTTCTTCCATCTGGTCCAGGTATTGTATGATCTGGGGAACCGCAGATTTCATAAGGGGTTCAAGATCTTTTACAAACTCAATAATGCTGGCCATCTGTTTTAAGGCAAAGATAAAGTTTTGAGTGTTTCTCATGGCCTCTTTAGTCAGGGTCATGAAATCCTCAAGCTGGAAGCCGGCTTCTACCTCAGTGAGCTCGTTAATTAAGAGTGCAGTGGCATGGTTGCTAATAGGAATTAAATCGTTTTTTAATTCCGCAAACTTTTCACTGGTCTTAATCAAAGGCTGTATCTGGGTTTCAAGACTTTCAAGCTTTTCCAGTATCAACTCTTCGTTAGTCATATCGGCCTCCTATTCTGTTTCAACTTTGGGCCAATGTTTTCCGGCCATTGCCATTTGAGGCTCAAGTGGCATTTCTTGGCCTGACAGAAGAAGGTTCCAGTAAACCCATTTAAACATCATTTTGCCCCAGTAGTTCATGCTGCTTTCGCCAACAAGGTCAAAAGGTCCAACTCCTGGGAACGGGAATTTACCGGGAAGAGGTTCTGTTTTGTAGTTAAAGTCAAACAAAAAGGCTTTGTCGTAACCGGAAACAATGAAACAGGTAGAGTGACCGTCAAATGAGGGTTTAGGTTCTTTGCCATCAATTTCAAGCAAAAGGTTTTCAACGATGATGTCCGCTTCGTAATGGGCCACGGATCCAGCTTTGGATGTTGGTACGTTGGTGGCATCGCCGACGACATAAATATTTTCATACTTTTCTGCCTGGAGCGTGTGATGGTTCGTAAGAACATATCCCATACCATCACCCATGCCTGAATTTTCAACATAATCAGGACCCAGGTTGGGCATGGTGGAGATAAACAGATCATAATCTATTTTATCGCCCCTTGCAGATTCAATATATTGCTCTTCTGTGTTTACAGTTTCAAGGTCAAAGTTCGGAGTTACTAGAATTTCTTTTTCCTCTGCTGTGGCGGTCATAACCTTTGTTGCAATGGGTTTTGTAAAAATACCGGTATTTGGAGTGACAAACTGGATTTCAATGTTGTCTCTGCAACCGTTTTTGGCAAAAAACCAGTCTGCCATGAAGATGAATTCCATGGGAACAACCGGACATTTATGTGGCATTTCAGCGATATTAAAAATCATTCTACCTTTTTCAAAATATTTCATTCTCTTATGCAGGGCAACTGCACTTTCAAGAGTAAAAAAGGTTTGTTCATTAGAGTTGGGATCAGCTTTCCAGTTTTCAAGTCCGTCTACTTCCTCAGGTCTTGGCTGACAACCGGTACCAATGATCAGGTAGTCATAAGTATATTTTCCTTTTTTGCATTCAACTTCACGTTTGTCTGGATTAACGCCAACGACTTCATCCAGTACAAAATCTACACCGGAAGGAATAAAGTCACGTTTCGGTTTCATGCAGTCATCGGCAGTGTAAATTCCGAATGGGATAAACAGCCATCCGGGTTGGTAATGATGCATTTCATCATTATCAATGATTGTGATCTGCCAGTCTTTTCCCAGTTCCCTTCTCAGCTTGGCGGCGCACATTGTTCCGCCCGCTCCAGAACCGAGTATTACAATCTTTTTCATTTACCTCTCCTCTAATTTTAAAAAAATTAATTACGATCATCTTAATTGATTTTTTTTATGTGAAAATTAATAGATCTGAGCCTTTCCATATTTTTTTGGTTGTATCGATGGAAAGATCAGCTAAAGTAACTTTTTCCAGTCTGCTGTAAAAAGCATTGGTTGCTTCGTCCCATGCTTCACGAATTAAAGAATCCTGGTGTTCTGAATATCCGGCATTGTTTTCATTAGATTCAAGGGGTATATATTCTTTTTCAAAAATTTGGACGATCTGAGCAAGTGTGATCTTTTCAGGACTTTTTGCCAGAGAATGTCCGCCATTCCTTCCCCGTTTGCTTGTGACAAAGCCAGCGGTTTTGATCGGGCGAATTAATTGTTCAAGATATTTAAGGGAAATGTTTTGCCGGGAAGCAATTTCGTTCATCTGGACAACGCCTTCGCTTTGATGCATGGCAAGGTCCAGTAATATTCTTATTCCATATCTGACTTGTGTGACTAATTTCATAATTTAATTTTTTATCATTGTAATATATATTAAACTAATCTATATCATTTTAGTATGAATTAAAGAATTTTCTGAGAGTTGTCAAGGCTAAAAATTAAAAATAATTAAAAATAATAATTATTTGCCAGTGTAAATAGCGTATATAAAAAGAAATATTAATTGCGGATGAGGTGTTTAATGGCGGCATCGGAAGAAGATTTAGAAGATTGGACCCAGCAGGAATATAAATTATTATTTGATCAGGTTCCGTGCAACATCATCATTGTTAACCGTCAGTTTAAGGTGGTTCGAGCCAATAAAAGAGCCAAGGGTATGATCGAGAAACTTGCCGGAGAGTATTGCTATTCTGCTTTGAAAAATAGAGAAGAAAAATGTGTGGAATGTACGGCTCGTCAAACATTTGAAGATGGGTTGCAACATGCGGGTTATCATGTGTGGAATTTGATAGATGGGCGAACGGTTCATATGCATGTTATCACTATTCTTTTAGAAGGCAAACAAAAGAGCCAGGATCTGGTTATGGAAATGGCCGTGGATGTTTCCAAGACAGTCAAGCTTCAGGATCGGTTGGAAACAGCGCATAATTATTTGGAATCTCTTATTAATACTTCAATAGACGGTATCGTTGGTATTAGCCGGAGAGGCAAGATTGAGGTATTCAATACTGCAGCCAGAAAGTTATTTCATATTGATAGGGGGCAGATTGTTTCTCTAGAAGATCTCACCACTATGCTTCCTAAAGGTTTTTTGGCAAAAGTCTCCGGAGAGAACTCTCATGTTTATCTTCCCGAGGCTCAATTGAAAAGAAGCAATGGAGATACTTTTTTTGGTCGTCTTACAGGAAATCGTTTAGAAGATTCAGAGAAAAATATTGGGATGGCGTTTTCTGTTCAGGACATAAGTTCGATCAAAAAACTGGAAAAAGAAAAACTTGAAGCAGAACGAATGGCGATTGTCGGCCAGACGATTGCAGGGCTTGCCCATGGAATAAAGAATTTAATAAATGCACTTGATGGAGGCATCTATTTTTTAAAATCCGGAATTGGTAAGGGGGATATTAAAAGGGTAAACAAAGGGATCGAGGTGCTAACAAGAAATATTGGCAGAATCCGGGCGTTTACGATGGAATTTTTAAATTATGCCCGGTTTAGGGCTATAAACCCGAAAGATTGTAACCCCAAAGATATTATCCTGGAAGTAATGGACTCGTTTACCGCCAGGGCTCAAAAGAATAATATTGAATTGGTTTTTGAGAATGATCAGGAAATTGCACCTGTTTTTCTGGATTATGAAAAAATACATGAGGCCCTGACCAATCTTGTGGGAAATGCACTGGATGCTTTTTATTCGTTAGAAGATGACAGAGAAAAAAAGATTACCATTGAGCTGTTTGAAGATGAAGGTGCCATTTTTATTGAAGTCAAAGATACCGGTTGCGGTATTGATGATGAACACCGCAAGCGTTTATTTAGTAAATTTTTCACCACAAAAGGACTTGAGGGTACAGGTCTTGGGTTGTTAATGACCCAGAAAATTATTCAGGAGCATAGTGGTAATATTAGTGTTGTCTCTAAAAAAGGAGAAGGTTCTACTTTTAGAATTAGATTTCTAAGAGGCAGACTGGCAAAATATAGTGATTAATTTTATTTACAAGGGGTCTTATTTATTTGTGACGGATAGACGTTTACGGATTCTTTTTGGCAGTTTCCTATCTAAAGATTGTGATAAAAACTGTCTAAATTCATTAAGAACAGCAACCCGGCCTTCAAGAAATTTGAGCTCTTCGGGTGTCAGGTCTTCTTTCTTTATTAATATGTTCGTTCTTTTGATTCGAAGATCAATTTTTTCGTATAGGTTTAGCAAGTGTATATAGGCCATTTGTATGCCTTTATTTGGGGTAATATTTGTGAGTATCAAGATCAATTTTGTCTGTCAGGTATTTTCGGAGATCATCAAGTTCTTCTAATTGACCCCGGTGAAATTTTTTTTGGAGGTCATCTTTTTCTTCTTGAGATTTTTTTAAATCCTGAGTTGTTTTTTTAACCTTTTCACTGATCCAATTATGGACTAAAACGGAGTATTCATGCGCCACAATCTGTATCTCCTATTTTTTAAAAGGACATCTTTTTTCTGCTCGCGCAGTTTTTTTTGGTGACTATTTAAGACAATAGGACGGCTTTGATTGTTGTCAAATATTACTGGATAATTAAAATAAGTGTGGTTCTTGACCTGTCAGAGTTCGTTTGGTAGGCTTTTTAAAAATAGGTGCACCTTACTTTAACAAAGGAACATGTATTTTCTCTATGGGTTCTCAATTAAAATATAGCAATATTCTATTGTGTACTGATTATTCAAAAGATGCTGAAGTCTCTTTTGTTCATGCCTTTGATCAGGCAAGCAAATATAAGGCATTTCTTCATATTTTAAACGTTATTCCTGCAATAAATCCTTGTGGTGTCAAAGTATTTGATCCTCCAGTGAAAACAAAGGAGGTACTAAAAAAATCAGGAATAATTGATGAACAAAATAGGCTTCAGGCACTTGGGGCTTTAAAAAAAGTATACTCAGATCGATGCCAGGATTTGATTGATCATACACTCGTGGTTCGGGTCGGTTCCCCGGATGTTGAGATCCTCGCATATTCAGAAGAAAACGGTGTTGATATGATTATTATGGGGACAGCAGGGAGGCACTTAAGCCGGCGGTTAACTTATGTTAGAACGGCAGCAAATGTATCTAAGTTTGCTGCTTGTCAGGTAATTAATATTGGTAGTCCGAAATAATTTTACGGAATGTTTGGTATTATTTAATATAAGGACCTTGAATGAACTACTTGAACAACAATTTTCAATTGATAGATTTAACGTTTAAAAGCATTGTTGATGCATTGCCGTGTTACGTGATGATTCAGGATCAGGATTTTAATATTCTCTTTGCCAATCAGACCTTTAGAAGTGATTTCGGTGATAAAATTGTAGATAAGTATTGTTATGCTGTTTTAAAAGCTTCTTTGCACCCATGCAGTGTTTGTCCGGTTAGTGAGACTTTTAAAGATAAAAAGGTCCATGTTTCAGAAGAGCTCATCCATTTGCCAGATGGCAGTGCCAGTGAAATGATCGCATATTCAGCTCCTTTGTTTGATGCAGTGGGAGATGTTTCAGCATGTATAAAGATTTTAGTTAATGTTGAAACCATTAAAGATGAGCATCGGGAGCTGGTCGTGTTAGGACAGTCCATTGCCCTGCTTTCTCATGATATAAAAAATATTTTAGAAGGACTTCAAGGTGGCGCTTATGTGGTTGAGGAAGCATTAAAAGATAAGGATAGAGAGCTTGCTTCAAGGGGCTGGGATATTGTAAAAAGAAATATTACTGAAATTACAGGAATTACGCAGGATATCCTCTATTCAGCCAAGAAAAGAAAACCCAAACTTAGGACAGTTAAGCCTGTGGATGTTGCTCGTCAGGCTGGACAATTATTTGATGAAAAAGCATCTTCTATGGGAATTCAATTGCTCTTAGAATTAAATCCGAAAGTTCCTGCGGTAAAAATAGATCCCACTGGGATTTCAAGAATGCTCGGAAATCTGATATGGAATGCCCTGCAAGCTTGTCAAAAAGATAATGAGAAAAGAAAACACCTGGTATTTGTCCGGACCGATTTTTATGATGATGAGCATTTTTTCTTTGAAGTAGAAGATGATGCCCAGGGTATGGATAAGGAAATTCAGGAGAATCTGTTTAAAGATTTTTATTCTTCAAAAGGAGAATCTGGTAACGGACTCGGTCTGATGGTGGTTGAACGAATCGCAAAAAATCATGAGGCTAAGATTGAAGTCTTAACAAAAAAAGGAGCGGGAAGTCTTTTTAGGGTAATTATTCATTTGCCTGATAAAAAGATAGCTTTAAAGTGAAACGGTGTGAAAAAGCGGGTTTAAATGAGTGATATATTTTTTTTAATATTGGAAAGAGAGGGAATGGAATATGGGAGATAAAACGATTAAGGTCTGTGTAATCGATGACAACACTGATTATTTGTTTACTATGGAAACATTTCTGACCCGAAACGGTTTTGATGTTAAAACAGCATCAGAGGGCAAAGCCGGTATTGAATTGATAAAAGAGCAGCGCCCAGACCTTATTGTGTTGGATGTTATGATGGAAACAACTTTTTCCGGATTTGAGGTGTGCCGGCAGGTTAGAAGTGATTCCGATCTTAAGAATACACCGATTATTGGTGTTTCAGGAATGGGAGATGAGCTTGGCCTTAAATATGAGAAATATGAAGATATGGAATATTTCAGCCCGAATGTATTTTTTGATAAACCCGTGGATAAGGATCTGCTTCTAGCAAAAATCAATGATTTAACTTCATAGTTGAAAATGTAATTTCTGTATCAAGGACAAACATGTTCAATTTGACAAGGAGTACCCATTGCCGTTGATATGAGCTTTTCGGCAATGGTTTTTTCTCCGGTGGTATAAAAATTGAGAGTGGGATCATCAATCTGGTCAGATATTAAGCCGAGCTGAGCCAGGATTCTTTTTGTCTGGGCTGCAACAGCGTCGGATGGGTCAATAATGGTTACCGTATCATTGGTGATTGTTTTTATCATTTTTTTTAAAAAGGGATAATGCGTGCAGCCCAGGACAATCGTATCTGCCCCTTTTTTAAGCATCGGTATTAGGTATTCCTCTAACAGTTTCTGTGCTTTTTTGCTGTTCTGATTGCCCTGTTCAACCAATTCCACAAGGCCGTATCCTGGCTGAATAAATACTTCTATTCCATCCGCATATTTTTCAAATGTTTCTTTGAATAACCGACCATTAAAGGTGTTCTCTGTGGCCAGAACGCCGATTTTTTTTGATTTTGTCTGGATTGCGGCAGGTTTGAGTGCAGGTTCCATCCCTATAAACGGCACATTATATTCAGATCTAAAATTGTCTATGGCCACAGCTGTAACTGTATTGCAGGCGATAACAATGAGTTTACAATTTAGTTTAAGAAGAAATTCAATGTTTTTTTTGGCCAGCAGCAAGGCCTCTTCCATTTTTTTGGACCCATATGGGCAATTGCTGCTGTCCGCCAGATAATTAATTGATTCACCTGGGATGTGTTTTTGGATTTCTTTTAAGACACACAAGCCCCCAACGCCGGAATCAAAAATGCCGATAGGATGATTTTTCGTCATACATTAAAAGGGGATATCATCATCTGGAACTGGAGTTGATCCGCCTGCCATCCCCGGATTGGTCTGAGCCTGATATTGATTGTTGGGAGCAGAATCCTTTTTTTGGTATCCACCACCGCCACCTTGATAACCGCCGCCTTTTTGACCCTGATTATCTGATTTGCCACCTAAAAACTGAAAATTAGAAGCCACAATTTCTGTGGTGTAATGGGTCTGCCCGTCTTTCTCATAATTTCGTGTCTGGAGGCGACCTTCGATATATATCTGGCTGCCTTTTGATAAGTATTTTTCGCATGTTTCCGCTTGTTTGCCAAAGACAACGATGCGATGCCATTCGGTTTTTTCCTGACGGTCTCCACTGGTTTTATCTGTCCATTGTTCGCTGGTTGCAATGGAAAAATTCACCACTGCCAGGCCCTGCTGGGAGTATCTGATTTCCGGATCTCTTCCTAATCTTCCAATCAGCATTACTTTATTAAGACCAGCCATGTATTCTCTCCTCTTTTTGGATAAAGTTTAAGGTGTTTAATTTTTAAAATATTTACCTGATTCATAACCCGGTGTCAAAGGGAATAATTTTTTTGGTGATTGACAATTTTTTGGATATGACTTATGTTGCTATTTAGGTAGCAACATAAAGGAGGCTTGATGGAATTATACTCAAATCTAAAAGAACTTGGGTTCTCACAATATGAAGCCACCTGCTATATGGCACTTGTGGGTACTCACCCGTTAAATGGTTCTCAGCTAAGCAAGCTATCCCGAATCGCCCGATCCAGAATTTATGATGTTTTGCGCAATCTTTTGTCAAAAGGGTATGTGATTGAGACTCATGCCGGCCAATACGCGCCTTTGCCTGCAGACGAATTGATTAAGCGTTTAAAAAGAGGTTTTGAAAATAATATAGATAGTTTTGAAAATCAGGTTAAAAAAGCTGGCCAAAAAGATAGCTTTGAATATGTATGGACAATTGTTGGCTATACTAAAGTGATTGATAAAGCCATTGAAATGATTTCGGAGGCCAAAGATGAAATTTATATCAGGCTTTTTCCTAAAGCAAGTGAGCTTTTAGATCAATATTTAGTGCTTGCCCAGAAAAGAGGCGTGAACATTCGTTATATTGCCATGGGGAACGTTGAAAAAAAATTTGATGTTCAGGTGATCCATCCAGGCCATGATCATTTGCAAAGTACGATAGGTGGCCGTTCCATAGAAGTGATCATGGATAAAAAAGAAGCGCTTGTTGGAATATTTGAAGCTGGAAATGAGGATTTGTCCCCCATAAACTGGACCCGGAATCAGTGGTTTATTATTGCCAACAGGGATAGTCTTCGTCATGATTTTTATCATTGTTTTTTGGAAAAAATATTGGACCAGCAACAGGAATTAACTGAAGATGAAAAAAGAATTTACCGGATTATAAAAGAAGATAATTAGGGGAGGTGCAACATGACTCAAAACAAAAAAAAAGGATGTTTCAAGGGGTTTTCTGCCCAAGAGGATTCAGCCATTTTTGATATGGAAGATAGTTTTGGTGCCCATCACTATGATCGTATAAATCTGGTTGTTCGTAAAGCCTTGGGGTGTTGGCTTACCGATGAAAAAGGTAATAAATATCTGGATTGCCTGGCAGCATATTCGGCAGCAAACCCAGGTCATCACCATCCGGTTATAACGGAGGCTGTTATAGATGCGTTAAAGGGGAATTATGCCTCTGTTTTGTCCAATGTTGTATTTACCGATCCTTTGGCAATTTTTTTGGCTAAGCTGGGTACTTTTGTGCCTCAGATGGCACCTCGATTTGGTCTTCACGGAAATAAAGTTCTGCTCAAAAATGGAGGGGTGGAATCGGTGGAAACTGCGGTTAAGGCCATGCGATACTTTGGATATGCACACAAAGGTATTGAAGATGGAAAGCAGCAGATTATCATATTTGATGGCAATTTCCACGGAAGAACCATAACGATAGTCTCTTTTTCTTCTACAGATAAATACAAAAAAGGGTTTGGTCCTTTAACTCCTGGATTTGTCTCTGTTGAATATGGAAGTTTAAAAGCGGTTGAAGAAGTTATAAATAAAAACACCTGTGGCATTCTTGTGGAGCCCATGCAGGGAGAAGGTGGTATGAGGATGCCTCTAAAGGGTTTTCTTAAAGGGCTTCGTAAAATAGCAGATGACAATGATCTGTTGCTGGTATGTGATGAAATTCAGGTGGGAATGGGCCGAACGGGCAAGAGATTTTGTTTTGAGCATGAAAATATAATCCCGGATGCTGTTATTCTTGGTAAGGCTTTGTCAGGAGGGTTGATACCTTTGTCTGCTTTTATTACCAATTCTAAAATCATGGATATGATTTTTTCCAAAGGTTCGGATGGTTCAACGTTTGGTGGATATCCCCTCGCTTGTGTGGCCGGTACTGCAGCATTGAAGGTCTTTGAAAAAGAGAAACTTGATGAACAATCTGCCCGGAAAGGAAAAATTCTTAAAAAAAGAATCGAGGCCATTGCTTGCAAGTCTGCACATGTTAAAGAAGTTCGAGGACAGGGGCTTTTTATTGGAATTGAAATGAAAGACGGCAATGCCATGAATTTTTGTCGCAAATTATTAAAACTGGGTGTAATTGTAAATGATAGTCACGGTCATACCATTCGGATTTCTCCTCCGCTGATTATTAATGAAGAAGAGATGGATTTTTTGATCGAGAAGTTAAAAATAGTTCTTTTAGATTGATAAAGCCTGACAAATTGTCTTGACAACTTGACAGGCATTGCTTAGATTATTGAGCAATAATTGTTAATTGTTTGAGGTAATAAATGCTTAATCCTGATTCTCCACTTCCACTGTATCACCAGTTGGCCCAGATTCTTATGGAACAGATTCGTTCCGGTAAATACCTGCCGGGTGATGTGATGCTTTCTGAAACCCGGATGGCCAAGCAATATGGCATTGGTCGCCCCACAGTGCGTCAGGCCATGGATGTTTTGGATAGAAAAGGGCTTGTGGAAAAAAAAAGAGGTTCAGGCACTTTTGTGGCCTACCAGGATCGACAAGTAGATCTTTTTTCTCTTGCGGGAACTTCCCAGGCATTTTTAACCAAGGACATACAGACGGTATCTAAAATGGTTGAAAAAGTTTATCTTAGAAAGATTAGTGGCGATCAAGCCAATCCGTTTGATGGACAAAAAGCCTATTTTTTTTCCCGCTTGATTCTAATTGAACAAGATCGGGCCAGACCCACTAAAATCGAACCAGATCAAATCAAACAAGGCCAAACTGAACAAAATCCGGTATTGCTGGAAGACTTTTATTTTAACCCGGATTTGTTTTCAGGATTGGATACATTGGATCTTGAAAACCAATCGATTTCAGGGGTGGTTTCAGATCATTATTATTTAAAACCGGAGACCGGAAGGCAGAGCTTCAAGATTTCGGTGCTGTCTAAAACAAAAGCTGAGTTATTAAAGCTTGAGCCAAAAAGCCCTATACTTGAAGTGGAAAGAACTTTGAATTTTACAAGAGCCAAAGGTGCGATATTTTCCCGATTGTTTTGCAGGACAGATACCTTTGCTTTTTCCCAGACCATGAATCTTAAAAAGAGTATATAAATCCAGGAGATAACTATATGAAAAACAGGGGATATTATGGAGACTATGGCGGGGCATTTTTGCCTGAGATCTTAGTTGCGACATTTGATGAACTTGAGCTCGAATTTGAAAAAATCAAAAAAGACCCGGATTTCTGGAAAGAGTATGAATCATTGATGTCTACATACTCTTGTCGAGCAACTCCATTGACGTTTGCCGATAATCTGACACGGGAGCTGGGTGGTGCAAAAATATATATCAAACGTGAGGATTTAAATCATACCGGTGCACATAAAGCCAATAATGTTATGGGGCAGGGACTTTTGGTCAAGCGTATGGGAAAAAAGCGGGTGATCGCCGAAACTGGAGCAGGTCAGCACGGGGTTGCCACAGCCACCATGGCAGCTAAATTTGGGTTTGATTGTACCATATATATGGGTGAGGTGGATGTGAAGCGCCAGCGGCCCAATGTGTTCTGGATGGAACAGTTGGGCGCGACCGTGGTGCCGGTAACAGATGGGACCCGGATTTTAAAAGATGCCATTAATGAAGCATTTCGAGACTGGGTCACCAATATGGATACCACCCACTATGTATTGGGAACGGCTTGTGGTCCCCACCCTTTCCCTGAAATGGTCTCCTATTTTCAATCTATCATTGGCAAAGAAGCAAGGCAGCAGATTCTGGAAGTAGAAGGAAAATTGCCTGCACGGGTATATGCCTGTGTGGGAGGCGGTTCAAATGCCATGGGTTTGTTTAGCGGTTTTTTTGATGATCCAGTAGAGTTGGTAGGGGTTGAAGCTGGAGGAAAAGGCTTGGATTCAGGCATGCATGCGTCACGTTTGAATTCCAATGATGCCAGTTGCGGTATTGCTCAGGGGTATAAAACTTATTTTCTCCAGGATGATGATGGTCAGATGAAAGAGACCCATTCAATTTCAGCAGGCTTGGATTATGTAGGGGTATCTCCTATTCTTTCTGCCATGCATGATCAGGGAAAAGCTCGTTTTGAAAGTGCAACAGATATAGAAGTGATCGCAGCTTTGAAAATGACCATGCAAAAAGAAGGTATCATCCCGGCCCTTGAATCTTCCCATGCCTTTGCCCAGGCATTTAAAGAAGCACCGACGCTTTCAAAAGATGATATAATTATTATCAACCAGTCTGGCCGGGGAGATAAAGATATTTTTACTGTGGCAGATGCGGTGAATGATCCCAAATGGAAAGAATTTATTATTGAAAAGGCAAAAGAATATCATGCTTGAATCTTATATAAAACAACGGCGTAAAGAAAAAGATATCCTGTTAATGACCCATATTGTTATGGGATATCCTTCATTTGAAGACTCTTACGAAATCGTACGGCAGATGGTGGATGCCGGAGTGGATTTGATGGAATTGCAGATTCCATTTTCAGAGCCCATGGCAGATGGTCCTGTGATTTTAAAGGCCAATCAAAAAGCCTTGGAATATGGTTCAACCGTTCAAAAATGTCTGGACTTTGCCCAAAAGGTGGCCAAAGATTTTCCCATTCCTTTTTTATTTATGAGTTATGCTAATATTCTTTATAAATATGGAATGGAAAAATTTTCAGACCAAATGGCAGATATGAATATAAAAGGGGCCATTGTACCTGACCTTCCACCCGAAGAGGGAGAAGAGTATATTCAGGCCATGGAGAAGAATAATTTATGCCCGATTTATATCTTTTCTCCGGAAACATCAGACGAGAGACTGGCCTATCTGTCTACTTTTGCCAAAGGATTTGTATATTGCTTGGCAAGAAAAGGGGTGACCGGTAAAGACACGGCTTTTTCCGATGATATTGCCACCTACCTTGCACGATGTAAAAAGGCAACAGACCTGCCTTTGGCCGTAGGTTTCGGTGTTAAGGAAAAAGCGGATATAGACTATTTAAAAGGCAAGGTAGATATTGCTGTTATCGGTTCCCAGACGATTCGCATCGTAGAAGAAAAAGGTGCCGCCGCAACCGGGGATTTTATTCGTAGCATCATATGATGTCTCTTCTTAATTGTAGGCATTTTTTAGTTTTTTAAAACAGGGAGAGTCCGCAGTCGGTAGACCCCCCTGTTTTTTATTGTTTAATATTTCATGCCCGGCAAATTAAGAGATGCGGTATTACCACCGCATACCGCCAGGGCCTGCCCGGTTATAAAGCTGGCTTCATCACTGGCAAGAAATAAAATAGCATTGGCCACTTCTTCCGGGTGTCCATATCTGCGAAGCTCGCAGCGGGTACCCAGTTTATCGCCTTTTCCTTTTGATCGGGCGTAATCAAAAACCGGTTGTGTCATACCCGTTTCGATTAATCCTGGGCATACGGCGTTAACGCGAATGTTAAAACTGCCAAGATCACAGGCAAGGGTTTGGGTATAATTAATCAGGGCACTTTTGCTGGCACTATATGCATTCCCGCCGGCACCGGAGCGGATACCTGCCACAGAGGCAGTATTGACAATGGAACCTTTTTGGCTCTTGATCAGGTGAGGGGTTGCATGTTTTGCAGCATAGACGGCACCCAGCACGTTTACTGAATATACCTGTTGCCAGTTTTCGCCATTTTGATCTTCTGGACCACAAAGAATTCCAGTGATGCCGGCATTATTACAAACAATATCCAGACATCCATACTCTTTTATCGTAAGATCCACCAGGGCTTTGACCTCTTCTTCAACACTGACGTTGGTTATTTGGGTAATCGCCTGCCCACCTTCAGCTTTTACAAGCGTAAGGGTTTGATTCAGGGCATCTTCCTGCATATCTGCAATAACAAGCTTTGCACCTTCTTTTGCAAAAAGAACGGAGGATGCCCGTCCAATTCCGCTGGCACCTCCTGTTATGATAGCAACTTTATCTTTTAGTCGTTGGGGTCTGTTTGAGCTCATTGTTTCTCCTAATCTTTTATTTTAGTATCATTTTTATTTCTAACATCATTTTTTATTTTTAGCATCTAGGACTTCACGGATGATATCCTGTAACGGTTGGTTAATGACAGGCTTATCTATAAATCTTGTAATCCCCATCTCAAGTGCCTGGGCCTCAGATATTTTTTCGTTGTAACCGGAACATAAAATTATGGGCAAATCTTTACGAATTTTAAAAATTTTTTTGGCTAATGTTTCCCCGGATATTCCCGGCATGGTCATATCTGTCAGTATCAGGTCAAATTCAGAGGGATTATTGTTGAATGCTTCCAGCGCAAGATTTCCATTTTCATAGCTGTAAATTTGATACCCGTAGTCAGAAAGGAGCTCTTCAGTTGATTCTAAAATACTTTTTTCATCATCAACGATCATGATTCTTTCACTTCCTTTGGTTGATACCTGAACATCGTTTTGTGCGTTGTTAATATTTACAGCTTCTTTTTGTGTTACCGGAAGGTATACGACAAAGGTAGAGCCTTTTTTGATAGTGCTGAATGCTTCAATATACCCTTTGTGCTCTCGTATGATGGCATAAACTACGGATAACCCCATTCCGGTTCCTTTGCCGACTTCTTTGGTGGTAAAATATGGATCAAAAATCCTATCCAGGGTTTTTGAGTCCATCCCGTGACCCGCATCGGTGATCTCTAATTTTACATAATTTCCCAAACTAAGTTGAAATTCATCTGCCTGGGTTTGGGATATTTGAGTATCTGTTATTGAGATTGATAAAATTCCGCCGGTATCGCTCATTGAATGATAGGCATTGGTACACAGGTTCATAAAGACTTGATGTATTTTGGCTGGATCGATAAGAACTTTATTTTGCGAGGTGATATCTTCCT
Source organism: Desulfobacula sp. (assembly GCA_033852015.1). Lineage (GTDB taxonomy): Bacteria > Desulfobacterota > Desulfobacteria > Desulfobacterales > Desulfobacteraceae > Desulfobacula. Next base: position 8,144 of record JAWSVH010000045.1, on the reverse strand, counting down.
GTATGTCAATGGTCACAGGGATGGATGACCGGAGCAATTTTATGACTTCTTCAACAATGGGAGTGAGTGTTTGTGGATGTTTTTTATATTCAGTTTTTCGGCTGAAGTCGAGTATTTGTTTTACTAATTCTGCGGCTCTTTTTGCACCTTGATGGATCTGACTGATATAGTTTGTTGTTTTTTGGGGATTATTGATATTTTGCTTTAACAGATCACAATATCCTAAAATTCCGGCAAGAATATTGTTGAAATCATGTGCGATACCGCCTGCAAGCGTGCCAATTGCCTCCATTTTGTGTGCTTGTTGAAGTTGAATTTCCAGTTGTCTTCTTTCTTCTTCAGCTTTACGGATGTCTGTTAAATCGTGAACGACAGCCATGGCCCGTTTGGGGATGCCATCTTCATAGAAAAATCTTGAATTGGACAGAACCCAGAGTTCGTGTTTATTTTTCCCTTGAAGTTTATATTCTTCGATGAATTCTTTGGGTTGGGTTGATAAAACAGTGTCAATGATTTTATGAAGCGTGCCTTTGCTTTCTTTGCTTAAAAGATCAAAGGGATTAAGGTCTAAGAATTCTTCTTTTGTGTACCCTGTGTATTTGCACATGATATCGTTTACACTGATGAATTTGAAAGTTTCCATATCAAATTCATAGATACCAGCAGGGGCATATTGTACAATGCCCTTGTATTTATCTTCACTTTCTTTAAGTGCTTTTTGGGCCATGAGTTGTTTGGTGACATCCCGGCCTGAGCATTGAATGTTCTTGGGGCGGTTGTTCTCGTCAAAAATAAGTTGATTTCGATATTCTAATATTATTTTTTGTCCAGATCGAGTCTGTCCTCTAAGATACCCTTCATCCTCTCCGTTCTTGAGAATTCGGGCCAGGTAGTGGTCAAATTCTGGTTGATTTTTTTTGGGGATCAAATTCCTGATATTTGCCCCCATAATATCCTCATGCTTCCAACCATACTCTTTTTTGTATTGAAGGTTGGTATCCAGTATGTTTCCTTTAAGATCATGAATACAAATTAAATCTGAACCATTTCTAAATAAGTTTCGGTATTTTTTTTCACTTTGGGCAATTTTCTTTTCAGCTTTTTTGCGTTCGCCAATATATCGTGTAACACCCATAATGGCAGAAGGGGTTTCTGTTTGATCGCGGACAAAACTTACGGTGGTTTCTGCCCATGTATACCCTCCTCCTTTGATGGTCTCTTTTATTTCAAATGTTCTTGACCGTTTATAGTCCACATCAGGCTCTTTTTCTTTTTCTAATTCTTCTCCAAGAATTTTTAAAGCCTTTTCAAAAGATGGGGGAGATAGGGATTGATCAAGGCTTAGTTCTTTTGCCTCTTCCGGAGTATATCCCCGATTTTTTGTTACCGAAGGGCTGACATATTCAAGCTTCAGCGTTTTTAGATTCATTATCCAGATGGTATCAGATACGTTTTCTGCTAATATGCGATATTTTCGTTCTGATTCTATTAATTCATTTTGCTGGGACTCCATTTTTTGTTTAGATTTTATCAATTGCTGGTTTTTATTTTCAAGTTCGGACAGAAGATTTTTTACTTCATCATATTTTGATTGGATCTGTTGGTTGGCATTTGCCAGATCTTCAATGGCCTTTTGATAGTTAAGGCGTCTAAAAAAAATACGTTTAAAAAATGGTATTTTTTTGGAAGACCATGTGACCCGATAAAAACAGCCGGTACATCCCTGGTCTGGTTTATCATGCCAGGTGCGGTTTCCATATTTTCCTTGTGATACCTGGCATTTGATTTCTTCTACTTTGGCTTGGGGCAATCCAAATATCGTTGGTATTCCAGCCAGAATACCGCGTGTATAATCACAGTCAAATCGGGTTTTTGTGGTGCTGTCGTGGTATCGATCTTCTAAAATAACGGATGTTTTAGTTTTTTTATGGATAAAAACGCTACCGTTTAATTTAAGGAATTTATTGTATAATGGGGCTTGCGAATATAAGAGTCGTGGGCTGCCGATTAATTTTCCGATTCTATCTAGAATTCCAAGTGATTGATAGCGTCCAGAAGCTAATGTCATATGATAGACAGCATTTGGATCTTTGAGTAAAACTACCATTCGATGATAAAGTATTTGGAGAAACTCATGGGAGACCCAGTTGTTTGTATCAGACAGGTATGTTTCGCCTAAAGGTAAATTTGATAACAGATCGCCGATGGTATCATTGTTGTTCTCTCGAACATACATGAGCAGCGTACGGGTTATGCGGCAACTTATTTCTTTTTTGTTCATTGGTTTATGAATGCTAAAAAATATTTTTTACAGATCTTTTAATACATCGCCAGTTAATACATGGTATTGATTTGAGATAAAATAGCACCAAATTATGTAAAATTACAAATTAATTTAAATTTAATACATTAACGTATTATTGTTTGCTAAAGAAAAGGATTAATAAAAATGCAAACATTTGATATAAGAAATGGTTAACAAAAAAAATCAAAATTACTGGAAAGGAGTCAACCTCATGAATCAAGTAGATGTTAGAATAGTTGTAAAATTGTTTGTTGTAGCAATACTTGTGCTTTTTATAACCGGTTGCAGTACGGCATATTATTCAGTGAAAGAAAAATTTGGTAAAGAAAAACGTCATATTCTGATTGATAATGTTGAGGACGTTCAGGATAGTCAAGCCAAAGCCCAGGAAGAGTTTAAGGATGCACTGACAAAGATTAAAGAGCTTTATGCTTTTGATGGTGGTCAGCTGGAAAATTTTTATGACAAACTTAAAGATAGCTATGAAGATTGTGATTCCAGAGCCAAACAGATTGAAAATAGAATTGGCGATGTGAAAAAAGTAGCTAAGGATCTGTTTAAGGAATGGGAAACGGAAATTATTCAAATCTCAGATACAAAACTCAAAAACAGTAGTAAAGCATCACTTCGGGATGCGAAAAATAAGTACAAGAAACTTGAATCTGTCATGACAAAATCAACCAAAAGAATGTACCCGGTGCTGACAAAGCTCAAAGATTATGTCTTGTATTTGAAACATAATTTGAATGCCAAAGCAGTTGGATCTTTGGGTGGTGAAGTCGTTTCCATTGAAAAGGATGTTGCAACGTTGATTACAGATATGAATGTGTCCATAAAAGAAGCAGATAGTTTCATTAAAAATTTTTAAAGAACATATTGGAGAAACCTGAATATGAAAGTGGATGGAAAAGAGATGAGACCGATCTGGTTTGAAACACAATCCAAAACGGTACAGGTGATTGACCAGCGGTTTTTGCCCCATAAATTAATTATAGAAGATTTGAATACCGTAGATGAAACCATTTATGCGATTAAGGAAATGTTTGTCAGGGGGGCACCTCTTATCGGTGCAACCGGTGCTTTAGGTGTGTATATCAGTCTTGTTCAGGAAAAGAATCAAGGTGCGAATAATGATTATTTGGTGTCTGAGTGTAATCGTTTAAAAGATGCACGACCTACGGCCATGAATCTTTTCTGGGGAGTGGACCGGGTGTTTGAGGTGGCATTGAAATATGAAGGCTATGAAGCTAGAGTAAAAGCAGCCCTTGATGAAGCGTTAAAAATTGTGGAAGAAGAAGCCGTTAATTGCCAGAAAATTGGTGAATATGGCATGCCGATTATTGAACAGATCAGCAAAAAGAAAAATGGCCAGCCTGTTAATATCCTCACCCACTGCAATGCCGGGTGGTTGGCATGTATCGAGTATGGAACAGCAACCGCTCCTATTTATACCGCATTTGACAATGGTATTGATGTCCATGTGTGGGTGGATGAAACTCGTCCTTTGAATCAGGGATCTCGTCTGACCGCCTGGGAGTTGGGTAAGCATGGGGTAAACCATACCGTGATTACAGATAATGCCGGAGGCCATCTTATGCAACATGGCATGGTGGATCTGGTTATTGTGGGTACGGACAGGACCACCCGGGCAGGAGATGTGGCCAATAAAATTGGTACTTATTTAAAAGCACTTGCTGCAAAAGATAATGATATTCCATTTTATGTGGCGCTTCCTTCCAGTACTTTTGATTGGAGTATTACAGACGGGGTTGCTGATATTCCAATTGAAGAAAGGGACCCGGACGAAATTAAATATGTCCAGGGGCTTTGCGATGGAAAAATCCTAAGTGTCCTGGTACCGCCTGAAACAAGCGCTGCTGCCAATCATGCTTTTGATGTCACACCGGCGCGACTGGTCACAGGTTTTATTACAGAAAGAGGTGTGTGCAAGGCAACAGAGCAGGAGATTATGTCTCTTTTCCCCGACAAGAGAATTGGGTAAGAGAACCGGGTAAGAGAATTGGTTAAAAAAATCAGGTAAAAAAAGGTGGTATCTTGACAAGGTGGTGAAAAAAAGTTCACAGTACCCAAAAGATTAAATACAGGTATTAAATAAACAGAAAGGTAATATATTGTCCATGTTAACACCGTTAGAAAAAATAATAATTACAATGCTGCAAACGGATATCCCGGTGGTTAAACAACCGTTTCTTGAAATGGCCCAAGAGATTGGTATTACAGAAGATGAGTTTTTAAAAGTGTTAAACGATTTGAATGATAGAGGGATGATTCGCAGATTCGGGGCCACACTTAAACACCAGAAGTCTGGATATAAGGCCAATGCTATGGTGGCATGGAAAGTAGCTGAGGATCAGGTGGAAAAAACAGGCAATATTATGGCCAGCTTTCAGGAAATTACCCATTGCTATCGCCGGAATCCCACACCGGATTGGAAATATAATTTGTACACCATGGTTCATGCGACCACAGAAGATGAGTGCTATAAACTTGCTGCAAAGATTTCAAAAGCAGTGGGTCAAAATGAGTATGAATTGTTGTTCAGTAGAAAAGAGCTTAAAAAAACATCCATGAAATATTTTGAAGACTGATTTCCCCCATATCCTATGTATTAATCCCTGGATTCATGACTTTGCCGCATTTGATTTCTGGGCAAAACCCCTGGGGCTTTTGTCCATTGCGGCTGTTCTGCGAGAACAGGGGTTGAATGTAAGCTACCTTGATTGTCTTGATCGGTTTCATTCCAAAGAATCCAAAAAACCTAAAATTTTGTGGGATGGCAGGGGGCCGTTTAGAAAAACGCCGATTGATTTGCCAGAAGGCATAGAAGATTTCGGTAAAGCCTTTTCTCGTTATGGTATTAAACCGTCCTGGTTTAGTGACGATTTAAAACAGATTGAAAAACCGGATTTGATCTTTGTCACATCGCTGATGACCTATTGGGCCTCTGGTGTACAAGAAACCATAGAAATGGTTAAAGAAATTTATCCGGATGTGCCTCTGGTGCTTGGGGGTATTTATGCCAGTCTATGTCATGGACATGCTAAAAAAAATACCCGGGCAGATCTTGTGGTTAAGGGAGCAGGAGAACCACAGCTTAAAAAAATAATTAAAAATTTTACAGGGTTTGAATTGGATGATCAAACGTTATCCGGAAATTTGGACGATTTACCTTTTCCGGCACTGGATCTTGCCAATAAAATTGTCTATGCTCCGATAGTAACTTCAAGAGGGTGCCCTTTTTCATGTGAGTATTGTGCATCGTCATATTTGGAGCCTAAACTCCGCAGGCGTTCGCCTGAGAATGTATTTAAAGAAATTATGCACTGGCATAAAAATTATAATGTAAAAAATTTTGCTTTTTATGATGATGCATTGCTGGTAAATGCAAAAGAATATGCCTTTCCTTTATTTGAAAAAGTTATTACCAAAAAATTGGATATATTTTTTCATACCCCAAATGCCCTTCATGTCAGGGAAATTACAGAAAAAGCTGCCAATTTGATGTTTAAAGCAGGGTTTAAAACCATTCGTTTAGGAGTGGAAACCACTGACTTTTCAGGTGATCGAAGTCACGATATCAAGGTGAGTGGAAATGAATTCATTCAGGCAATTGATCATTTAAAAACAGCCGGTTTTGAAAAAAGTCAGATCGGTGCTTATTTATTGTGTGGGCTGCCCGAACAGAATTTGGATGAGGTAGAATATTCAATGAAATTTGTTCAACAATCGGGAATTATTCCTGTTCTTGCTTATTATACACCGATCCCACATACTAAAATGTGGACAAAGGCTGTTAAGAACTCAAAGTATGACCTTCTTGAACATCCTGTATTTACAAACAATACTCTTTTTCCTTGTGTGAATTCTTCTAAAGATCTCACCCGTATTTCTCAATTGAAAAACATGGCAAATTAAGATATAAGTCTTTTGCATTGTTAGGATAGTATTGGACAAAAAATAATTGTGGTAACTATATAATGAGGAAGATAACTTGAATATAACAGGTATAATCATGCAAACCCTTGGTGGGCTTGGGCTTTTTATTCTTGGTATGAAAATGATGACCGAAGGGTTGCAGGCTACGGCAGGGCAAAAAATTAAACGGATTTTAGAAGCGCTTTCTTCAAATCGTTTTATGGGATGTGCAACCGGTGCAGGTGTCACTGCCATTGTTCAGTCTTCATCCGCCACCACGGTTATGTTGATCGGGTTTGCAAGCGCTGGTATTATCGGCCTTGAACAGGCAGTCGGCGTGGTTATCGGGGCCAATATCGGGACTACGATAACAGGCCAGATGATTGCATTTAAGTTAACGAAAGCTGCGCTTCCTGCAATTGCCCTGGGTGTTGGCTTGAAATATTTTTCAAAACAAAGAAATTACCGGCATATTGGTGATATTATATTGGGATTTGGCCTGTTGTTCTATGGTTTGGTTGTGATGAAAAATGGTCTTGCTCCAATCAAATCTGATCCTCAGTTTATTGAATTTTTTACGACATTCAGTACGGAGAGTATGGGTGGGATTTTGCTGTGCATATTCATGGGGACGTTATTGACGGTTGCAGTTCAGTCTTCTTCTGCAACGGTGGGCCTGACAATGACGCTTGCAGCATCAGGGCTTTTAACATTCCCAACAGCGCTTGCATTGGTTCTAGGTGAAAATATTGGTACAACAGTTACCGCTCAATTATCCACTATTGGTTCAAATAATATTGAGGCACACAGGACGGCAAATGCACATACCATTTTTAATGTTGTTGGCGTTGGCATTATCCTCCTGATTTTCCCCTGGTTTGTTGATATTGTTCAGATGCTGACTTTAATGTTGGGTGCCGGTGCTGTGACCCATACAGTGAATGGTGAATACGTCAATGTTGCAAGGTATATTGCCAATGGACATACGATTTTTAATGTAATTAATGCTGGCGTATTCCTGATATTTCTTCCTAAGCTTGTTCAACTGACGATTTTACTATCTCCAAAGCCTTCCAAGTCAAAAGAAAGATACAAACTGCCTGAGTTTGATATGAGTTTTATTGATTCTCCTATTGGTGCGCTTGCCAAGGTTAAAGGAGAGATTATACGGAATGCCCAGTTTGCCCATAAGAATTTAAAGAAAACATCTTTCTGCCTTCAAAAAAGAGATGATGATATACTTGCAGAAAGAGAGGCTGTAGAAAATCATCTGGATGATTTCCAGAAGGTGATTATTAAGTATTTGACCACTATCTATCAAGGAGAGGTCAATGGACCCCAGGCAAGAGAAATATCAGAATTGATGCGAATTACTAATAATATCGAAAGATTGGGTGATTCCATGGAAAATGTATCTAAAATACTTGAACGGATATATGATAATAATTTTGAATTCAGTGAAAATGCAAAAGGTGACCTTGTAGCTATTGCAGATCAGGTGGATCAATTTTTTGGCCTTATTATCGATCAATTTCATGATAAAGCCGAAGGGTTTTATCAAAAAGCCCTGGCTTTTGAAGATCAAATAGACCAGATGCGGGAAAATATGAGACATCAGCATATCGAAAGATTAAGGCAGGGCGATTGTTCGGTGGATACGGGTGTTTTCTTTATTTCGCTGGTTTCTATTTATGAAAAAATGGGCGATTATTGTTTTAATATTGCAACAGGAGTAGACAGAATAATTTAAGATGATAGTTTTTGACCTTGAATGTATAAATAGCCATACGTTTGAAGGCTGGTTTGAAGATAAAGAAGACCTTGAAAATCAATTGCAGCAGGGTTTGTTAAATTGCCCGGTTTGCGAGACCATATCAGTTTCTCAAAAAGTACATGCCATTGC
>JAWSVH010000209.1:0-4238 GCA_033852015.1 Desulfobacula sp. | reverse complement strand
GCATTGGAAATAATATTGTGAGAACCTGGGTCATACATGTCATGGTTAACTCCCATGACAATCGTAATATCCGGATTGCTCGCCGGGGCAGATATGAGCACTTTTTTGGCTCCCCCTTCAAAGTGTTTGGATGCGGAATCATGATCTCTGAAAAAACCGGTGCATTCGCAGACAATGTCTACATTGGCATCTTTCCAGGGAATCTGTGCAGGGTCTTTCATGCCGGTGACTTTGATCGTTTTACCATCTACTGTGATTGAATCTTTATTTGCAGTTACAGGTGCGCTTAAACGTCCATGTACCGAATCATATTCAAGAAGGTGGGCTGTTGTCTGGGTGTCTGTCAGATCATTTATGGCAGTGACTTCAACGTCTGGATGATTTAAGGCTGCACGAAAGACCATTCTACCGATTCTGCCAAACCCGTTAATACCTAATTTTATACTCATTTGGCTCCTCCTTTGACATAAATTGAATGATAAGGGGTTTTTAAGTCCTTTTTGTTCCTTTTAAAATTCCACTGGCAAGGGATATGCTTTTCTTGCCATGTTCGACAAGAGATGTGGTAAGGGTTGTCATATCCATTTTTGAGCGTGTGTTGACAGCCCTTAAAAGAATGGGCAGATTAACACCGGAAATGACTTCTACTTCACCTTCTTCTAGAAAAGAGTAGCTTAAATTTGAAGGTGTTCCACCAAACATGTCTGTCAGTATGATTACGCCATTATCTGTTCTGACGTTAGAAATATTTTTTTTTATTTTTTTCCTTAATTTTTCTGGGTCTTCCTTGATATTAATGGAAACAAAAGCTAAGTTCTCTTCTTTTTTACCCAGGATAAATTCAACGGTTTCAATCAGCGTTTCTCCCAAGTTTGCATGTGTGACTACGAGTATTCCTGTCATATTTCTTTCACGTCCCGATCAATATCTCTGTGGATTAGTCCGGGATTGAGCCCTTTTTTGTTAAGATGTTCAAAAATATTTCTTGCGATAGCCACACTTCTATGTCTGCCTCCGGTGCAACCGATGGCAAAGGTTAAATATGCTTTATTTTCTCTTTTGTATAGTGGGATTAAATAATCAAGAAGATTTAAATATTTTTCAAGGAAAAGTTGGGTTTCATCGTTGGATAATACAAATTGTTTGACAGCGGGTGATTCACCATCAAGGTTTTGAAGTTCTGGTACAAAGTATGGATTGCTTAAAAATCTCATATCCATAACAAGGTCAGCATCATTTGGAATACCGTATTTAAATCCAAAAGAGAGTATGTTTATTTTTGTCAGGCTATTCGGTATTTTTCCATCACTAATTAAGTTAAGGATTCGGGATTTGAGTTGGTGGACATTCAGGCCTGTTGTGTTGATAATGTGGTGAGCAGTCTGTTTAATGGGTTGCATCATCTCTTTTTCATGTCGGATGCTGTCTAAAAGGCTTTTTTCATTAAAAACAGGATGCTGGCGGCGGGTTTGGCTGAACCGATTCAGTAATGTATCTACATCAGCTTCTAAGAAGATGGTTTCCGGAGTGATGCCAAGTTCTTCAACTGCACAAATACCCGGTGCATAGTTGGATATAAAATTTTGGCTTCTCATGTCCATCACAAAAACCAGCCCTTTTATTTTGGGATCTTTTTTTAAGGGTAGATCTAAGAATTTTGGCAGAAGTTCCATGGGCATATTATCGACACAATAAAACGAAGCATCTTCAAATGCCTGGATGGCAGTTGTTTTTCCACTACCGGCAAGACCGGTTATGATATAAACCTTTAGCATGTCATTTAAAAATCTTCATCCTGTTCCAAGATGACATTATAAATATCATCTACAGATTTTGCAGTTAACAAGTTTTCCTTAAATTGGTCCATTTTTAACAGTTTTGAAATCTGAGCCAGAACTTTAAGATGACCGCCAGTGGAATTTTCTGAAGTCAATAATACAAAAAAGATATGAACGGGTTTATTGTCAAGAGAATCATATTCGAGTCCCTTTTTACTTAATCCGAATCCTACAACAATTGATTCCATTAAGTCAAGTTTTCCATGGGGAATAGCGATTCCTCCTCCGATTCCTGTACTGCCCAGGTGTTCTCTTTCCATAAGAACTGTGGCAATTTCCTTGTCAGAGGCTTTGGTTGTTTGGGAAATAGCTAAAGCGAGTTCTTTGATTGCACTTTTTTTGTTATCGGCGTTCAGATCTGCGATAATAGAATCTTTGTTAAGAAGCTGACTGATCCTCATTGAATGAATTATCCTCTGGGCTGGATAAGCCCTAATTTTCCATTGTTGTGTTTATATAGGACATTGAGCTGCTCCGAGCGCGCATTGTTGAAAACAAAGAAGGATTGTTTCCCTGAATTCAGTTCGACTACGGCATCTTCGACATCCATGGGTTTGTAGTCTATCGTTTCAATTATGATTTGGTCACTTGAAAATGGTTCTATCGGGCCTTCCTGGGAATCAAGTTCGGCAGTATCATTTTTAATGCTTTGTTTGTTTCCAGACAGATGTCGCTTGATTTTTTCTTTATGTTTTTTTATTTGTGCTTTTACCTTATCCATGAGGGTATCAATGGACGAGTACATACCTTCCGAATCTTCTTTTGCATGAATTTTAAGTTTGTCGCAGGTTAAGGTGATTTCTGCGATATGTCTTATTTTTTCAACAGAGAGAACAACATGGGCTTCTGCCGGGGTATCTAATAATCTATCAAATTTTTCCAGTTTCTTTTGTACGTAGGCTTTTAATGAACTTGAGGGGTCAATCTTTTTAAAGGTAACGGTTGTTTGCATAAAACCTCCCTAAAGCTGTTTTCGTTTATTTGACGGAAGTATGTTTAATACTTTCCGATATTTTGCAACGGTTCTTCTGGCAATTTCAATGTTGGAATCCTGCAGGATATTTGCCAGTTTTTCATCACTATATGGATTGTCGGGATCTTCATTTTCAATGAGCAATCTTATTTTCTCTTTTACACTTGCTGAAGCCATGGATTCTCCACTGGTCCGGCCAATGGAAGAGTTAAAAAAATATTTGAGTTCAAAAAGACCTTGGGGCGTATACGCGTATTTGTTTGTAGTTACGCGGCTGATCGTGGATTCATGCATCTCTATATCTTCTGCAATATCTTTTAGGATCAGTGGTTTTAAATAGGCAATTCCTTTTTCGAAAAATTCCTTTTGAAATTTTAAAATACTCTCCATAACCAGATAGATGGTTTTTTGGCGCTGGTGAATACTTTTGATCAGCCAGGAAGCTGACTGCATTTTTTCGTTAAGATAGTTTTTTGCATCTTTTGAAATTTTTCGGCCATTGGCCACCGCGTGTTTGTAAAAATGGTTAATCTTCAGTTTAGGCAGCCCGTCATCATTCATGACAATTTTAAATCCATCTTCATCTTTGTATACATAAATATCGGGTGTGATATAAGCGGGTTCTTCTGTGGAAAATTTCCTGCCGGGCTTGGGCTCAAGATATTGGAGTACTTTTACCGCAGTTCGAACGTCTTCCACTGAAATTTTTAATGCCTTTGCAATTTTTTTGCTATTTCTATTTTCAAGATTTTTCAGATGATGTTTAATGATTTGTATGATGATAGGGTTGTCAATACCCAGTTGTGTAATCTGAATGAGCAATGTTTCTTTTAGATCTCTTGCACAGATGCCTGGAGGGTCAAACGTTTGAAGAAGAGACAATACCTCTTCGATTTGCTCCACTTGAGTGTCGCAGGTCACCGCAATTTCTTCGAGATCGCAACACAGGTATCCATCTGCATTCAGGTTGTTAATAAGGGTGTCGCCAATGTTCTCTTTTTGTTTGTCCAGGCCGTGCAGCATTAACTGCCATTGAAGGTGGCCTTCTAAGGTCTTTTTATCCGGCGTAAACGCCTCATAGTTGGGGGCGATGGTACTTTCAGATTCTGTATAGGCCTTTCCTGTGGAATTATATTCATTAATATAATTTTCCCAGTCTGTATCATTTCTTACCGTTTCTTCGATAGTGACTTCTTTGACTGATTCATCTTTTTGGGAAGTCTCTGTTTGGCTTTCATCAGCTGTTATATTTTTGTCAGACAGTTCGTCTGTGCTGGCTTCTTCTAAGGCAGGGTTTTGTTCCATTTCCTGCTGAATCATTTCCGCAAGTTCCAGTCGAGACAGCTGAAGCAGCTTGATCGCCTGTTGAAGCTGCGGTGTCATGACAAGCTGTTGGGTTAATATAAGATTTTGTTGTAGTCCAAGTT
>JAWSVH010000044.1:0-34349 GCA_033852015.1 Desulfobacula sp. | reverse complement strand
GCCAGCATAATAGGCGCAGGGCCATTAATTGTCATGGACACAGAAGTATGGGGATCACACAGATCAAAACCGTCATATAAAAGTTTTACATCATCTACTGTACAGATACTTACCCCGGAGGTTCCAATTTTACCAAAAATATCCGGACGGATGTCCGGATCAAACCCATACAGAGTTACCGAATCAAAAGCAGTTGACAAACGTTTGGCCAAATAACTTTCCGACAACATCTTAAATCGCTGATTCGTATCTTCAGGGCCACCCTCTCCTGCGAACATTCGTGTAGGATCTTCATCCGAACGTTTTAATGGAAATACTCCCGCAGTATATGGAAAATATCCTGCAAAATTTTCCTTTCTGGCCCAGGTATATTGTTCGCCCGGATCTTCAAAATGCGGAACCGAGATTTTAGAAATTTTTAAGTGGGATAAAGAGGTGGTAAACAATGCTTCTCTGAACTCTTTATCTCTTACCTGATAGACCAGTTCTTCTTTTTGATACTGCTCTTTTGAGATATTAAATTCCTTAATGACCATATCGCTATCATCTTGCACCAATGTGCTGACCTGTTCGATCTTCTGCTTAAATTTTTCTATCGCACCCGGGATTTTATCCAGACCGGTATTTTCCATCAAATATTCACTTTGGGTCAAATGCCATCGGTTTCGAACAGCAGTTGCCTGTTCAAGAGTCGTTACATGATACTGCCTTATGGTCTTGGCAATTTCAGCCAAATATCGAATTCTTTCCCCGGGAATAATAATATCTTTTGAAGAAGATTCTTTTATGCCGGTTCGGGGAATGGCCGATTCAAATTTAATATCTTTTTTTTGTTCAATCACATCCAGCAGCCCATGATACAGTCCTGTGATACCGTCATCATTAAACTTGGAAGCAATCGTGCCGTATACCGGCATATTTTTGGGATCTGTATCAAATGCCTTGCGATTTCTCTGAACCTGTTTTCGTACATCACGTATGGCATCTTCACCACCCTTTTTCTCAAACTTATTCACCACTACGATATCAGCATAATCCAGCATATCTATTTTTTCCAACTGGGAAGGTGCACCAAAATCAGCCGTCATCACATATATCGATATATCCACCAGATCCACCACCCTTGAATCACCCTGACCAATACCGGCAGTTTCCACCAGAACAATGTCATAGCATGCCGCTTTAACGATATTGATTGCGTCCGGCAAAACTTGGGGCAACTCTGTTTGAGATCTTCTGGTCGCTAAAGACCGCATATAGACACGGTCATCATCAATTGAATTCATCCGGATACGATCTCCCAAAAGTGCACCACCGGTTTTTCTCCGGGATGGATCACAACAAATAACAGCAATTTTAATGTCTTTAAAATCCAAAAGCATCCGGTTGATCAATTCATCTGTCAAAGAGGATTTGCCAGCTCCTCCCGTTCCAGTCAACCCGATCACCGGCACATTTTTTTTAGCCGCAAGATTTAAAACCTGCGACAATACTTTATCTGACAATCTTTTATTATCCGCTCCAATTTGCTTGCCAGATCGGACCTCCTGGGCCGCAGATATCATTTTGGCCACAGCATACTTATTTCCGATGGTCAGGCTTTCAACCTTCAACTTCTCATCATTATCATCAGTGTCAGGACCAATATCGGGATCATCCATTTTTTGCAGCATATCGTTAATCATACCCACAAGACCCATTTTTGAGCCATCTTCTGGAGTATAGATCCTGGCAACACCATAGGCATGCAAGGCTTTTATTTCAGATGGGATAATCACACCACCGCCGCCGCCGAAGACCTTGATATGAGAGCAGTTCTTCTCTTTGAGAAGATCCACCATATATTTAAAATACTCCACATGACCACCCTGGTAACTGGACACAGCGATTCCCTGAACATCCTCTTGAATCGCCGCATCAACAATCTCTTTTACTGAACGATTATGACCGATATGAATGACTTCAGCACCCGCATCCTGCAAAATGCGTCTCATGATATTTATCGCTGCATCATGGCCATCAAAAAGAGATGTTGCCGTAACCACTTTAATGGATTTTTTAGGGATATAACTTTCAGTTTCGAATCGCATCATTCCTCCTTTTGTCTTGCTTTCAGGAACGTAACAGAATCAAACCAGGTTCTTACTACCGCTTAACTATAGATAAGGTCTCAAATATTAGACCTGGAATATTAAGCCTAAAATAAAATCCGTCTGAATATTAATATATTCTTCAATCGTGAACTCTTTTTGAACATGCCAGCGCCGAAAAGCCCACATCTGGCCCAGAACAGAAATATTATGACCCGCAAGATTCAATCTTTTCTCATCAAGCTGTGGAAAATCATTTTGCCCGGAAAGTGACGAAAGTGCCTGGATAAAAATATCGGTAATTGCCAACTCATTCACAAGAATACTCTTTTTCCATTTTTCAGGCAAGAACTGTGTAACCTGATACATCAACAGAATATGATCCGCCATCCTATCACACACATAAAAATATTGACGAATCGCCTCGGCAAGCCGTTCTTTTTCTTTGGCCGTATCAGACAATGCCTTTTCCACTGCGTTCTGTACCTCTTCATGAATCGTCTTGCAGACAAGATAGAGCAGATCTTCTTTTGAACTGACATATTCATACAAGGAACCAATGGAAAATTTGGATGCTTTGGCAATCATCCGGGTGGTGGTTTTATGATATCCATGTTCAATAAAAAGTTTAACCGTCGAATCTATAATCTGGCGCCTTCGTTCACGCACAAGATCCTGATTCTTTATCTGGGTTGGGACCTCATCTTCAGATACAGGATGATTTATATCTTTTTGTTTTCCCAAAAAATTCTCCCTTGTACTTAATAAAAACCCACATGCCAACCTTGCTTGAACGAGCGCTCAGTCATAGGTTTTTTGTGACATGATTCCCCCATCTTGTCAAGGGCTTATCTGGGAACAAAGCTCTAATTACCAGCTTTAAATATCTTTGGAATCTGATTCACGATAAGTACTATCTTAAGAAGTGAACTCCATTGAACTAAAGGTCTACTGCGAAAGTATATAGACAGAGCCTGCAGTGTAAAATGTTATTTTACCAAAGCGTTCATTCGAAGACTACCTTGTGCGCGCTCCTCCCGAAAAAGCATTCTGGCACATCTATTGCAAAAAACTGATCAAGTATGAAAGTGTCCTGATTCCAAAACATAGGAAAACCAGGAAAATCAAGATCTCTAATTCTTACAAACAGGGGGACGATGTGAACAGGATTATTATATGGACAGTGGGGATGATGTTGAGTTTTTACGGTACCGCTTTTTCTGCTCCGGCTCAGTGGAGCCTTGAAAATGTGGGAAATGGACACTGGTATGAGGTGGTCCAGAATCCAGATAGAAATGGTGTCTGGACATGGGCTGAAGCAAATGCCTTTGCCTCAGCCTCAACCCATGACCAAATGCAAGGGCATTTGGTCACAGTCACGACCCAGGGGGAGAATGATTTTATTTCAAATAGCAGCTTCCTCGGGACTGTTTATGGCGGATTATTTGCCCAAACCATCTGGCTTGGCGGCTATCAGGATGAAGATGCAACAACCCAGGACGAAGGATGGCATTGGGTCACAGGAGAGGCCTGGGATTATACGAACTGGCGTTCAGACCAGCCTGACAATCTGTCCGAGAACTATCTGGCAATGGCCGCCGGCGCCATCACACCAGGTCCTGGATGGTATGATATTAATAGTGACATTAAATTCTGGAAGGACATCAACGTTGCCTATATCATTGAATACGAGCCATCCTCTCCAGTACCCATTCCAGGAAGTCTACTTCTTTTGGGCGCAGGGCTTGGTTTTCTCTTTAAACTGAGGCGGAAATAAAAAAAGACGACCCACATTAAGCGAATTGGTTGTTATTGTGCAACCAAAATTGGTTGATATCAACCAATTTTGCGATTGTTGCCTTTTCATAGAATCGCTTAACTCATGGATGTTATTGGGCATTTAATAAAAAGAAAACCATCATTTAAGCTCATTTGTCATTTTCATGGAGCACTACCAAAGAATCTTGATCACGGTCAGCTATCTGCTGGGCAACTTTGTTAGGGACAATTTCGAAGAGATCATCAAAACTAACAATCGTCAGCTCGCCACGGCTAAGTTTCTTAGTAATCTCTTCGTTAACGTAGAGTTTCTTTATTTTTTTATCCACCTTGAAGTAATAGGGTTCCTCATATTTATCCAGTTCCAGGCGGTTAGTTTCAATGAGCTGCCTTACCTGGGACAGTTTCTCTAATCTCTCTTTCTCTTGGTTGAGCTGGCGGTTGAGTTCCTGGCTACGCTTATCCTGGGCTGACTGATACTGTTGGATCTGGTTTATTTCAGGAGCTTCTTTCTTCCCTTTATTTTTCTTACGTTTAACCCGTTTCTCGTGTTTGACCTTATTCGCTTGTTTTTTATCAGCGACCCCTGCTTTCAAGAGCTGATCTTGTAATGATAATCCCATGGAGTTCCTTTCTATAAAAATATCCTACTATAATAATATATCTACCCACATGAAATCAAGGGTCCAGTGCTCTTGCAGTACTGTTTATCTTTTACTGATATCTTGATTTTTAACTGCCATAACCTTCGTTCTTCTGATTCCAACGAACACTGCCAGCTTCATAGCCATCTGGTTAGCCCGGTATAAATAAGATTCTGGAATTTCAAGTTAATATAAGTTTAATCTGAGAGGTGTTATTGATTATTAACTTTTTCATACTTTCCTTTACAAAAAGCATGTTTCTATCCTAAAATATTCAAAACATCAAAACCGATAGAATTGCTCTAACACTCTATCTCTCATTAAAGGAGGCTGTTATGGCCAACACTCCATCAAATAAAATTCCGGGTTCAAATAATGTGCGATCAGACTCGACAACGATCCGCCATTCTTTCAGGGTGCCTGTGGAATTTCAGGATGACATTGCTGTCATGCTTGACAATCAAACATATCGTGTTGTTGACATCAGTCCGGAAGGTGTCAATATTGACAACAAAGACCAGGCATCATTCACGGTTGGGCAATTGATTGAAAACTTTGAATTAATTATCCCAGGCAGTCGTATAAAGGGCCTGACCGCACGCATCGTCCACCGCTCAAGCGATACTGAAAAAAACTGCAATTACGGTATCCAATGGATTGATCTGGCCGATGAAGCCCAGCAACAGATCGCAGCGATCGTCTCAAAAATAAAACAGAAAATTCTACAAGCTGCCCAGGAATGATTCACTTTAACTTACATTCACTGGAACCGATTTTATTGCAGAATTGCCGCTTCCAATAGCTTTTGTATCCTGAAGTATTTGAGAATCTAAAATCTCTTGACAGGGATAATTAGTCATAACTTTGAAAAATGTGCTATTCAGGTTTTTATATTACTTGACGCAACAAGTTCTGATATTCCTTGTTAAATCAATGCATTATACACACATAGAATTTTGCTCTTTTAATATACATTCCATAGCCTTGTGATAATCTCTCTGTATCTTTAAATGGGATACTTTGCAATATCTTTGCGTAGTTTTAATCCTGCTATGCCCCACGAGATCTTGTATTGTCGAGAGATCTGCGTCTGCATTTAATAGTTGAGTTGCCATGGAGAATGAATATTGTTAAAAGCTTGGGTACAATATTTGCATATTATTATCAATAAATAACACTGGTTTTGAAAATAATTACTTGGCAAAAGAGGAGAATAAATGAAGAAGTTTGTTATGGGATTAGGTGTTGCTTTGTTGATTTTTGGTGGGGTTATAAACACAAATGCTTCGCTTATCGCTTACAATGATGATGTCGTATATGATAATGTCGCAAATAAATATTGGTTCAGAGATCTGAGCCAGTTCCCTGATAAAACATATGATGAGCAAATAATACTGATTAACGCTTATTCATTTACTGATGCATACCGTGATGGTTGGAGGATGGCAAGCAGTGTTGAGTACAGCAACTTGCTATCGAATGGTGCTATGTCAATAAAAAGTTTGTTCACTCCAACTAAGATACAAGTCAACGAAAATAACACAGTTCAATATATTAAGTACTACCGAGGACGACTTCACGATGAAGTAAACGATGGAATGAATACCGTTGAGGGATTTTTCTTTAAAAATTATTGGCCCGGATCTGGAATAAATTATTATAGTCCCGCTGTAACCGGAGAATCAACTGCAAATATGTATTATGGCGCGTGGGTTGTCGCAGACGCTCTTCACACGACTCTTAAACCGATATGGATTGAGGCGCAAGCAAATCCTGTCCCAGTTCCATCAGCAGTCTGGTTATTTGGTTCTGGTTTAATTGGGCTTATTGGAATCAGAAGAAAGAAACAATAACCTCACATAATATTTATTTTATATGACAGGGTCAGAAATGGCTCTGTTTTTTTGTTTTTTCTTTAAGTGTTCTTAAAATTATGATTTAGCTTTTCGAATACAAATATTTAATACTAAAGAATAGAATCATGAGTATGTGTGAGCTCGCCTAAAGACTCACACATACTCTCGATATCTATTTCTTTCAAGGTACCAATATATAAAAATAATACCTGATTGCACCCAAGTATTATTATCCCATTCATAATTCAACATTATATATACATATTGAGAGTTTGGATTATATATTAGTAAGTGTAATAGAAAATAAAAAAGACAGCATCATTTCTGACACTGTCTTCTGAGCTTACTATATATGATTTTGATACTATTTTTTTCTTCTATTAACTCCTGCAAGTCCCAAAAGGCCAATACCAAAAAGCATCATTGTGGCGGGTTCTGGGACTGGTGCTGTTGCAAAGGTGAAATCATCAGCATTGAAATTGCCTTCTACTGAAACAAATCTAATATGATTAGACCCCTCATCAAAAGTGAAACCTACGAAAAAGGCGTCTCCTCTAAATGGATTTGGCGTATCTGGATAGTAGTAAAGTTCGTCAGCGCCCTCCACTGAAATCCAAAAATCCAAGGGCCACTGCCCGGGACCAAAGAACCAGCCTCCCCCTCCGTATAAAGTTTTGTCAGATACTATATCTAAATGATAAGAATGAGATACAAGCTCTCTGGTATCATGCACACTGTAATTGCCGGTTAGACCAGAAGGTGATGTTGATATCAGATCAGTACCAGACCACGTTAGGCCTTGATTGGTTATGCTTGTTGCTCCAATTGGGCGGGACGCATCCCATTCTGCTGTTTCAAAACTTTCAGTAATTGTATCATACTTTGCGATAGCTGCTAAGTATTCCGATTCATCGGTGAACATCATTACCCCCGCATTTGCTGTACATACTGAACCAATCATAAATAAACCAATGAAAAATCCTACGAATTGCTTGTTCTTCATTTTCCCACTCCTTTTAATTTACGATAACTCTTTAATTCACCCTCACCTTCTCTCCAGATAATAGATTACGCAAAAAACATACCAGATTTTGAAATTTCGAAAAGGCCCATTTGACAATATTATTAAGAGCTTATAGGTGTTTTTACCTATGAAAACAATGTTCTACTTTGAGAAAAAAAAGTACCAAAGAGAAAAAAAGCACACACGGTCATATTTAAAACTTTTCCGAATATTAATAAAGAAAAACTATCGTCAAACGGATCGAGTTTGAATTCAACACCATACATACTAAAGTTGATCAGGATGGGAGTCAACAATACTTGCATTATCCTGGCTTCAATTTTTAACGGAAAGTTGTTTCAATTTGTATCGGTATCTTTAAAGATTTATTCTTAGCGTAAAGATATGAAGTTTTCCATTAGAAACTTTGATATCTGATCATATGATTTATACCGGTTCTATTGTAACCCATCTGTCCGTAATCTTATTATTTTTATATTTAACCACCGCAATACCAATGGTTTCACTGTTTTTAATCATTCCATGGATAATATGACGAAAGCATAATATGTCGTCTTCAAAGACCATCTCCCTGATTACGATTACTATATCTGGAAACAGCAAAAATAGTTTTTTAAACATTTCTTTAAGTCCTTCTCTGCTTTTTGGGACATCCAAGGAAGGGGTATGATTGACGAATTCTTCAGCGACAAATTGGTCAATCCAATCTTCCAGTGATTTAGTATCCCTGTTGTTTACGTATTCAAAAAATTGTTTTTCATTTATTTTTGCAGTTTTTGAGTCCATTTAATCCCCCTTTTTTGATGGTCAACATTTTGGGCAGCCTGAAACACATTCGGTGCAAGTGTACATCGCATTTCCGTCGACATTTGCGGTATTAAAAAATAATGATATCTCTTCCATGCTGTGTTCTTTTGATTTCATCAATAAGGATAGAAGCGGTGACTGCATGGAATGTCTGACACAGGCAGGTCTATCAACTTTTCCTGTTTTATCAATCGCATTGGCCGGACATATATCCTGACAAACACAACAATCTTCCGGACAGCCGGTATCATTTTTTTTCGGCCAGGTTAATGTCGGCAACGACGCTGTCGTAACAATTCCACCCAACATTAATCTGGGGCCATATAATGAATGAAAGATCAGACCATTTTTTCCGATTTTGCCAATTCCTGTTGTTTCTGCAGCCTGTACCAATGACATGTTACCCACGAAGTCCCCCGGACCTCTTAATTCAACCGGGAATCAACTTAGAATTGGTGCTGCAATTTCGTTGTGGCCTTCGATGATAACCGCTGCCTGCGATGAAATCACATCAATATTATGATAATAGATACTGGCTATTCTCCAATAATTCTTATTCACTCTTTTCTGATCCAGGAACACGCCTTTGGGGACTGGAATCCCAAAGCATAGTATGCTCGCTGCTGATAAAAGCATATCAGAGGGTCTATGGCCTTTGGGTTCGTTTTCAAGAAGTTTGGATTCAGCAATGCCAAAGAGTGGAATGCCATTGTGCTGAAAAAGATCTTTTAATTCTTCAATGATGGTGTTCATAAATTTTCTCCATTATTGACCAACCCTGATCCATTTTTATGGTCACCCATTACTGCTTGATAGGTTTCCCGGATGAATTGATCATAGTAATCGGGAATGGTTTCTTCCTGTTGTATGTAATACCTGGCAGCGCCTAGAGGTGTCTGGACCAGGCAATATAAAACCCGGCTTAGATTCTTCCGGGTAATCTTGCCGAAAAATTTCCCGGTAAAAAGAGCAATGCTGCTATTCATCTCAGATTTTAACTCTTCTACCCTAACCTTGATAGAACCCGGCCAGTCACCGGAAATCAGTTCTTCTCTGCGATAGAGTAATAAAACACGGGCTTTTCTCGGATGTTTCCGTACCCACTTGAAGGTGTGCAGCGCTGCATTCAGACCGTTTCCAGATTCAAGTTCCATAATAAAACCGGTTTGGCAGGACTCAATTAATTTTACCCACAATTCTGCCATAAGAATTTCTCGGGAGGTAAATCGATGATAGACAGACCCGATAGGTGCATTAATTTTCTGGGCTATGGCTGCAATGGTAATGCTGCCGATCCCTTGTTCTGCAAGAAGGTCAAGCGCTGCATCAATAAAATCGGATTTCTGGAATTTTGCTTTACGTCCCATATGTTTTTGTTATCCATTAAAAAGTTTTTGGACTGTTTTTATCAAAGGTGTGCTGTCATCTGCCCACACTCAACCGGTCTGACACTTGTAAACTCAATATCCCTTACCATTTTCATATTTCTCCATAAGATATCATGCCCTTTTAAGCCGTGTGCAAATTTAACTTTCTGCTGCCAGACATCAATTTCTTTATCACTGGCTTCTCTTCTTTCTAACGCTTTTCCCATCAAGCGAATGCCAGGATAGGTTTCAAATTTTCCACTGACCAGTGCGTTTGTCCAATAGGACTGGTCGCTATTCAAAGCCATGACTGCAACATGCCTGCATTCTTTTAGGTTGTCAGGAAGTTGCGTTGGCAACTCTTCAAAATAAAACCCCGTATAATCATCTCTGAGTATCAATGAACCAATTGGTGTGATATGTGGATATCCTTGCTTATCAACTGACGCAACTGAAAAATGAAGCGAACTTTGGCTGGCGGATTCAAATATTTGTTTGATTTCGGCCCAATTGTTTTTAAGCTCCATTTTGTCTCCTTTAGAATGTGATTTTGCTATTCACATTACGTGCTTTTCAAATTGAAATTAATTAGAACTTTCATATTAGTATACTTATTCTAATATGGAAGTCAACCGGTTGTTTTGCTAAAAAAAATATGACTTTAATTTTTAGCAGCTATCGCTCCATGACAAATGAGATGAAACCCGTGTTCACTAAAACAGACTGGATAGAGGATGTTTTAATCACAGATTCACTTGCTGATCATCCATAGCAGGGAAGTATGGTTGTGGATATGGGATTAGAGAACAAGGGAACCCAAGGCGTTGACAAAATTATTTTTATATCAGTAACTGATACAGCATGGGCAGTGTCACAAAACTCAGAACAATCCCTATTCCAACCAATGCTGCTGTCAAGGTGGGAGAAAGATTGGCCAATATGGCCAAGGCACCTGCAGAAACCATGGGTGGCATCCCCGCCTCAAAAATAGATACATTCACAGCCTCTCCTTCCAGCCCTGCCATTTTACATAGAAGCAAGGCTGCCGCAGGTGCTGCAATTAATTTTATTGAAAGCCCAATGCATACTTGCGCTGTCACTTCTCGGCTCAATCGGAGTTTCAGTTGAAACCCCACCGCAATCATAACTAAAGGAACCAATGTGGATGCCAATATTTTCAAAAGGCTTACAGCCGCCGTTGGATAGGCAAATCCCCTGAGTAGAAAAGACAGAACCAATGCTATAAAGGGCGGAAACAAAAGAATCTTTCTCACGACTGTTGTCAGGCTTGGCTTGCTGCCTTCAGTTCCATAAACAGCTATAATGAACGAACCATAGGTCGCCAGGGCCAGAAACGAACCCAATTGATCGTACAGTAATGCAAAAGGGATTGCATTCTCCCCAAAGAATGCCTTCACCATGGGAATCCCTAAAAAGAGGTATTGCCCAACGGAATTAAGAGCAAAAAGCATCCTGTTGTGGCTCGGTCCCATTTTAAAAGCCTGGATAAAATTAATATCAGCCCACAGGAAAAAAGCAGCATTCCCCATGGCATCAGCGCCGGAACCAGCAAATTATCAGAAAAAACCAATTCAGGGATTTTGAGAAGAACCAGTGCAGGCAGAGAAATATATATTACGAACATATTCAATACCTTTCCGGTCTCATCGGGAAAGTCGGGTATCCGTTTTAACGCCATACCAATAAATAAAAATGTGACAGTAATTACAAAATTTTCCATAATATCATATCCGCTCTAAGTGATATTCCTCGACTGATTCTTCCCCGATATTAGACACACTTAATTAAGTTAATCCGACAAAGAACAATCTCTTAAAAGGCAACAAAACTTTTCCATCTTTTTGTAATGGATAAGCAATTTTAATATTTTCCAACACTTCTTCTTCGAATTCAGCTTTTTCCAGATTATCATATAATTTATCAAGATAGGGTTTTAATCCTGTGCTTCTTATCATCTCCAAAATAGATATATGGCTATCCAATATATGTAAATATTGTGTTTCCCATATTTCAACCGAATTAAACAACGCAGACAGCTGATCATAATAGAATGAATAATTATGAATTGTGAAAAGACTCGAAATGCCTTCTGTTTGTTCTTTCCAACGATCCCCCTGGGCTGTATTATTTATTATTTTTCCAAGCGGCATATCCCAGAATAGCGGTATTTGAATAGCCAGAACACCATTTACCGCCAACAGGTTATGTAATCTGGTTAACAAAAGGTCATGCTTGGGTATCCATTGTATGACTGCATTTGAAAAAACAAGATCATATTTTATCTCAGGCGCATAGGTTAAGGCATCTGCGACTATCCACTTCTGCTCAGGAAAATCTTGTTTTGCCTTTTTGATCATTGCTTGTGAAGCATCCAATCCTGTAACTTGCGATTTTGGCCAGCGAGTCACTAATACTTGAGTACTGTTTCCCGGACCGCAACCGATATCAATAATTGACTTTGGTTCAACTTGGACAATCCTTGAAATCAAATCAATTGAAGGTTGAGTTCTTTCTGACTTGAATTGTAAATAGAGTTCTGGGTTCCAATCGCTCATGTTATTCCTCTTGATCATTAATCTAAAACATCACGCCATGATCTACGGCTTGTCCTTCAGTATGCAACCCCCTAAAAAAAACAATTTTTCTTGAAGTATCAACGATCTTACTCTCTTAAATTCAGTTATCATCACTAATATTTCTTTTTCAGGGTCACTACTGTTTTTTGATATCTCTACTGTTTGATGCCGGATAATCCCCTGAAATTAATGATATCCATACAGGATAATCCCTTATCTTTACTCAGAAAATCAATACCATTGTTTTAAATGACACACAAAGTTTTAATTTAAAAAATCTTAATATCCAAAAATCCAAGGCGACTTGCATCATTGTGGATGTTCAACTTGATACTATATAAATTTGAATAACTACTTTCGACAAACCAAAAGGGATAGGAAATTCCCTCAATTTCCTATCCCTCCGGTGATGTTTTAAAATCCTTTCTCTATTTGGATTTTTTTACATCTTTTTTGTCTTTGGTGGTTTTTTTGCTGGCTTCCTTTGGTAAAATATCACAGCCACAACCACAGGTTTGCTTTTCCTCTGTCATTTTAATCACCTCCTTTGTGTTTAAGCGTTTAAGCAATAACTTAACTGAATGAGCAAAATTTTTTGCTTACTTTTTCTCTACCTTCAACTCTTTTAATCTTTGTTGTACAGTATTAAGCTCATTTTTGAGCTCATCTTCGTATTTTTTAAGGGATTTTACATCTGTTTGTTTAGATTCATATGCTTGAATCTTCCCTGTTCCCTGGCACCCGCATGTACAAATTTCAGTTAATATTTCCCGACAATTTTCCATTGCTTTTTCATCAATTGAATATGGAATCCAATATCCCTTCCTCTCACTTCTAACAAGGCCTGCCTGCCTTAAAATTTTAAGATGTTGGGACACAGCAGCAGTTGTTATGCCGATAGTTGCAGCGATCTCCACAGCACCTAAAGGCCCCTGCCCTTTAAGCATATCAATTATTTTCACACGTGTTTCCACGCTCAGCACTTTAAATATTTCGGAAGGTTCCATTTACACAAGCCTATTTTATAATTAAGCAGTTAAGCAATGACTTAAATATAGTGTGGCAAGATGTTCCTGTCAACCATTTTTAAAAATATTCAATTTAAATGATTTAGAAAATGGTACCAGGGAGAGATTACCTAAAACAATCAAGCATAATAAAATTTTATTTATTACCAGAAGGGATATGACATTAAGAAAAAAGCCATCGCGAAACAGTGCTGCCGGCACAATTGTCCAGGCCATGACATCAAAACCATGAATATAGCTAAACAGACACACCATTATTCCTTGAGTTATCAAAACCAAACTGGCAGGAATATCTTCAATACGCAAAAACCCTGCCCCAATTCCGACAAGAGAAAAAAAAGGCAGGGCAAGGGATGTATTAACACGCATCTCAAGCCACAAAGAATGTCCAAGGATAAGACTGAAAATAAATCCAAAAACCATTCCCAGGTACGTAATCTTGATAATGCATTTCATTTTTATTTTGCAGTTAAAGTAATGACCACATCAGTTTTGTCCGCCGGCAAAATGTCTTTATTACCTTTCATGGTTACTTCTTTTCTTTTTTCAATGGCGCCATAGGTATAGGTTGAATTGCTGACAACACCGACAGGGCAAGAGTCAAAACACAAAAGGCATCCTGTATTTTTATTTTTTGAATTTTCAAAATTACCACCAAACTTCATGACAATGGGTTTGTTGTTTGATTCATTGATCACTTCATCAATGGAGTAAGACCTGCCAGCTCCTTTCCAGGTTACAGACACGGCAAATTCCGTTCCCTGCACATGGGTGGTCTCCTTATTTTTAAGGGTCATATTATTGCCGGCAAATGCATTAATTTTCATCAAGGCATCATAAAAATCAAGATTTGGAACCAGCCCCTTGAACACAGACTTCTCTCCAAATTTTCCTTTTTCATAAATGGCAAAATGACGGGTCGGCTGATACATATATTTCCCATTCACCTGGGCCAAAAAAGAGACAGATTTTTTTTGTATATCATACGAGATGGGATTTTCCCGGGTGAGTTCCGAAACATTGGCATATACAGTGACACTAAACAAAAACAAGAGTGTAAAAATGAACAAAATCTTTTTTAACATTTTTTTTAATTATTCCTTTTCCTAAATATTTTTATAACAAACGCAACTAATCCAATAATATGTTTTTTGACTGCTATCTGTTTTTTGGGCAAAGGATCCGCATCGGATCTCCTCTCTTTTACAATCGCTGCAGGAAGTTTTTTTAATTTTCTTTTTAAATTCAGACGATTCAAATATGTGAAGGGTGCTTTAGACACCGGAACTTTTCCCGCCAAAGTCCTTTTCGGGTCAAATATCAGATCCAGAATATGAAATGTCTGTGCTTTTTTAGACAACATACTCACGCATCCGGCACAATAAGTGGCAATCAAACGCCCCTGGTTCTCATCCACTCTTTTTTGAGTCCAGTCTTGGGCATATCCAGGATTTACACATCCGACAGCTCCGCCTTCTCCGCAACAATAGGTTTTATTTTTCTGATGAGGCGTCTCTACAATTTCAAGCCCCTGCATGGTAACAATATTCCGGACAGAGTTCTGGACGTTTTTTTGTAACCTTGTCGGACAAGGGTCATGAATGGTAATCTTTTCGGATATAAGTGTTGAACTTTCAATCCCACAACGAGACATAACTTCATAAACGGTTTCTATTCTAAATTTTTTCCCATAGGCATCAAAAATTTTATAACAATTGGGACAGGCAACAACAATGGTTTTAACCCCATTGTCCAAAAGAAAAGATTCTATTTGAGAAAACATTTTTCCAAAATAATCCTGACGGCCCAGGTCGTGCGAAGGTTTGGTACAGCAATCCAGAACAATCCCGATCGTTTTATTTTGTTTTTTCAGATATTCATAGGCTTTAAAGGTCGATTGAGGACGGGTTCCGGTCAAAGAGCATCCAGGGAAAAATACGGTGGTACAATTTTCGGGCAAATGATAAAGGCTGTATTTTTTAGACGTCCCTTTTCTTTCATAATTTAAAAGACTTTTATACTTAGAAAAATCCACACAACCTTTTTGAACCAGTTGTCGTCTAAAATCAAGAAACATGGCTGCCGGATCAGACTTGCGAGGACAAACTGAACTGCACAACCCGCAAAGGCTGCATTCAAACGCTATTGGCAGCCACTTATCTGGATCTTCCTGGCACAAAAGAGCGATTTGACCCGGGTTTCCATATCGTTTCAAAAAAGAGCATTCATTTTTACAGATCTTACAATTACACCGATTACATCCTTCAGAGCAATCAGGCTTCCAAACCAGATCTGAAACAGTCAAACTATCAAACATATTTGAACTTTTAAACATAATTTCGCCTTTTTACCCAAAAATACTAAGAGCGTATATTAATTTAAAAGGCGTATATGATCAAAGTGATAATATAAATGTATTAGGCTATTCATATGGGAATAATCTATACTCAGAAGAATAAACAAAAAGGCAGGGTCAATTCTTGCCCCTGCCTTTTTAGAATACTTAAATGATAGCGTGTCACTATTTCTTTCTTCTATTCACTCCTACAATCCCTATAAGTCCCATTCCTAAAAGAAGAATACTACCTGGAACTGGAACAGCACTAATCGTCAAAGCCCCACCTGTCTGTGTCAAGGTAAGGTAATTATACCCCTCGGTATCTCGTTCAGTAGTGAAAGCACTATTGTCATATGTAAATTCACTTGTTCGTGAAAAAGCGAACTCCGGTACGGATGTAAACGTCCAAAACGATGTAGCATCACCTTCACAATAATCTAAAACCCAACTACTTATTCCCTCTCCGTCAGTAACCAAATCATAATATGATGTCGAAGACGAAACAGAAAAGAGTGACCCTTCATAGGTAACCCCGGTTTCTCCATACATTTCACCATTGGTAGTAATTATTCCCCCTTCTCGCTCACTATATAAAGTAGCGATAAGGCGGCCATTAACCACTGAATAGCTACTATTGTTGACTGTTTTTTCCCCTCCAGAGGTTGTAGACCACCCGGATGCGTTCACAGAGGATGTAAAATCGCCCAAACCATAATTACCATCACTTAAAGATTGAACAGTGACGAAAATATCCCCTGGATTATTATAGACTCCTGCAACAATGGCAGCCTGAGAAACAGCAACAATACTTCCCCAAAACAACAAAACTGAAAATGACAAAACTAAAAATTTTTTCAAAATGCCTCCTTGTTAAATTATAATTGTTTTAAACAACTGAGTTAATAAATTAAGATATGCTTCATATATTCTTTCAGGGGGAAATGCAAAAGATATACCAATACAGCCGAACAGCATAAACAGGGCACAACTATAATAATCATAACTTATTTTACTCNNGAGTAAAATAAGTTATGATTATAAGAAAAAACTTCCCAAAAACTCTCATGGTTAAAACCCCTCATAAAAAGATAGCAATATCAAAAAACATTTGACATCATAATTGCTTTAAATATAGTATGTTAAATATAGACTGAGCGCTCGATCAGTTTTTTTTTGAATTGTCGAGTGAAGTTCTTTTCCCAGCGACCATAACTGCAAAAGCGATTCATACGAAATAAAGGAGGCCAAGGGTGGATTTTGACCTTTCCAAAGCGCAGAAAATGATCCAAAAAGAAGTGAGAACATTTGCCCAAAAAGAAATCACCCCGATTGCTGTTGAACTGGACGAAGAAGAAAAATTTTCTGAAGAACTCACCCGAAAGATGGGAGAAATCGGCCTTTTTGGCGTCTTTGTGCCAGAAAAATATCATGGTCAGGCCATGGATTATATTTCCTACATCATCTCTGTTGAAGAAATCGCGCGGGCTGACGGTTCCCAGGCTGCCACAATTGCCGCGGCAAACTCACTGGGTATCGGTCCGATATACTATTTTGGCACCGAGGCACAAAAGCAAAAATATCTACCAACGCTTTGCAAAGGTGAAGGACTTTGGGGCTTTGGACTAACCGAACCCAGCGCAGGCTCTGACGCCGGAGGCAGCAAAACAACCGCAGTTTTAGACGGCAATGAGTGGGTGATTAACGGATCAAAAATCTTTATCACCAATGCTGCCTGCGATATGACGATGGGCGTTACCGTACAAGCCGTCACAGGAACCCGAAACAATGGCAGTCCTGAATACTCTTGTATCCTTGTTGAGCGGGATACGCCTGGATTTAAAGCGATTCCAATGCACAAAAAAATGATGTGGCGCGCCTCCAATACAGCCGAGCTTTATTTTGACAATGTCCGGGTGCCCAAGGAAAATATTTTAGGAAAAAAAGGAGACGGATTTCATCAGATGCTGGCCACCCTGGATGGAGGGCGACTTTCCATTGGAGCCATGGGGTTGGGTGGCGCCCAGGGGGCATTTGATCTTGCGCTTGCCTATTCACAAAAAAGAGAACAGTTTGGACAACCCATCTCAAAATTTCAAGCCATTGCCTTTAAACTGGCAGACTGTGCCACAGAAATAGAATGTGCCAGAAATCTATTATACAAAGCCTGCTGGCTCAAAGATAACAAACGCCCTTTTGAAAAGGAAGCTGCCATGGCAAAACTATATGCCTCAGAAGTCATGTCCCGAGTGACCGATCATGCCATCCAGATCCATGGCGGATATGGACTGATGAAAGAGTACCATGTCGAACGCTTTTACAGGGATCAGAAACTATTAGAAATCGGCGAAGGAACTTCGGAAGTTCAACGAATTGTCATTTCCAGATATATTGGTTGTTAAAAACTTTTTTGAGCCTGAAAGGAAAAATAATATGTGTGCATCCGACCCCTTATTATTAAAAGAGCAAAAAAATAAAACACTTATCTTAACCCTAAATCGGCCCGAGGTTATGAACTGCCTGAATGTTGGCCTTCTTTGTGCCTTAAAGGATGAAATTGAACTCCTTAAAAACCGGGATGATATCCGAACCCTGATCCTTACCGGAACCGGAGAAAAATCCTTTTGTGCTGGTGCTGACTTAAAAGAACGGGCCTCCATGAAACCTGCCCAGGTGAAAAATTTTATTATCACCATCCGGGATATGTTAACTGCCATTGCCCAGCTTCCCATACCCGTGATCTGTGCAGTAAATGGAATTGCACTGGGTGGAGGAACGGAAGTTGCCCTTGCTGCCGACATCCGTATTGCTTCTGAAACCGCATCCATGGGTTTGACAGAGACAAAACTTGCGATCATTCCGGGCGGAGGCGGCACCCAGCGTCTGCCCAGAATCATTGGCGTGGCAAAGGCCAAAGAACTCATTTTCACAGGCCGCAGGGTGGATGCAAAAGAAGCACTTGATATCGGCCTTGTCAACCGGATAGCCCCTGCTAAATCCTTGCTGGATGAATGCATGAAAATGGCCGACATGATTGCCCAAAACGGCCCCATTGCATTGGAAATGGCCAAGTATGCCATTGACAAAGGTATTGAAACCGACCTTGCAACAGGTCTTGCCATAGAATCCAATGCATATCGTATCACCATCCCCACCGAAGACAGGCTCGAAGGCTTAACTGCTTTTAGAGAAAAACGACAACCAGTCTACAAAGGGAGATAAGTCATGACTGAAACCAAAACCTTTTGGAAATCACAGGAACAACTACTTGAAGAACGTCTGTACCAGGCCACATGGCCCGGAGGACAGGCCGCAGTTGATACCCTGGCCCAAAGAGGCAAACAGCCGGTTAGAGACTTAATCACAAAGTTGATTGATCCGGGCACTTCTTTTTTTGAGCTTTCCATGCTGGCCGGATTTGGTATGGGATACCCTGGCGTAGAAGATGTCCCCTGCGCCGGGATTGTCACAGGAATTGGAAAGATCCATGACAACTGGACCATGATCATGGCCAATGACAGCAGAGTAAAGGCCGGCACCTATTTTCCCATTACACTAAAAAAACACATGCGGGCCCAGGCCATTGCAGAAAAATGCGGATTAAACTGCGTCTATATTGCTGATTCCGGCGGTGTGTTCCTTCCTATGCAGGCGGATATCTTTCCAGATGACCAGCACTTTGGCTCCATTTTTTACAACATGGCCAGAATGTCATCTAACGGTCTTCGCCAGGTCACTTTAAGTACTGGCGGAAATACTGCTGGCGGAGCCTATATTGTGTTCATGGCCTGTGAATCCATCATGATCGACCAGCAATCCTTTTCTTTTTTAGGCGGTCCTCCCTTAGTAAAAATGGCCACAGGAGAAGAAATATCAGCTGAAGATCTTGGCGGAGCCAAAACGCACACCGAGATATCCGGTGGTGCAGACCATATGTGTATTGACCAGGATACTGCTGTTGTAAAGACACGGGATCTATTATCTCTTACCAAACCCCAGACCATTCATCTGCATAGATATGAAACAAAAGAACCCAAAGTATCCATTGAAACACTATATGATACCCTGCCGATTTCTCCCCACCAGGGAATTAACGGATACAAGATATTGGAAGCCATTGCGGATGATTCTATATTCATAGAAACCAAGAAAAATTTTGCCCCGGGAAGGGGCAGCAATATCCTTACCGGGAAAATCAGACTAAAGGGTTTACCGATGGGTGTGATCTGCTCCAACGGCGCAGGCATCATTTTCCATGAGGCTGCCAAGAAAGTGGCTGAATGGGTCATCCGATGTTCCTATGAAAAAATTCCGTTACTGTTCATTCAAAGCTCACCCGGCTATATGATCGGATCGGATTCAGAACATGCAGGGATCGGCAAATATGGCGCAGACATGGTCCGGGCTGTATCCTGCGCCCAGGTACCCAAAGTTCAACTGGTCATCGGACCGGACAATGGTGCCGCCAATTACGGCATGTGCGGCAGAGCCTATCGCCCCCATTTTCTTTTTTCCACCATGCGGGCCAGAACCGGTGTCATGAGTGGCAAAAGTGCAGGAGGTGTACTCTTAAGCATTGAACAAGCCAAAAGGAAAAAATCTGAAAATCCCATGACTTCAGACGAAATCAATGCCTTCCAGCAAAAAATGATCGATAAATATGATGGTGAAGCCCACCCATTTTTTTGTGCATCCCGCCTGCTCAATGATCGGGTGCTAAAATTTTCCCAGATCCGGGATTGGCTGGCCATGGCGTTTGAAGTTAGTTTGCTTCAAACCATTAATGAACCACAATTTGGAAACTTTAGATTTTAAATATATCCAACTTTATACATGAAAAGGAGACAGACCATGACAGAATATGATTATTGGAAAATCTTCCCAAGGATGCCAAAAAAAGTTACCATTGGCGATATTACCATCAGAGATGGATTTCAGCATCTTGAAAAATTTATCTCCACACCTGCAAAAATAACTTATCTTGAAGAACTGATCTTTGCCGGATGTAGAAATATAGAAGTCACCAATCTTGGCAACCCCAGAAACATGCCCCAGTTCAGTGACGCTGAAGATCTTTTAACCCATTTAAGAAGCGCTAATTTTATTTCCAGAGCGGCCAAAAAAGGGGTGAACATGGATGATGTGGTACTCACTGCCATCACCATTCGAGAACCCTCGGTGGACCGTGCCATTGCGCTTAAACAAAAGGGTATTGGTCCAGACCGGGTGCTGATGATGGTCTCCACTGAAGAACAGCATCATTTTGCCAATTCCGGCACCACCCTTCCAAATTACTGGGAAGAGGCAGAGCGGTGCATAAAAAAATGTACAGATGCCGGTATTAAAATGTGTGGCACAGTCAGCACCATATGGGGAAGTCCCATTGGCGGAGCCACGGATTTAAAAGATGCGGTTGATTTCACCAAGCATTGGCTCGATATCGGTGCCAGTGATATTGAACATGCCGACCATGATGGGTCTGCCTCTGCCGCAAATGTATATCGATACTTTTCCATGATCCTTGACCAGATCCCGGACACCCGACTGCACATTGCCCATTTTCATGAAACCAAGCGAGTGGCATCGGCATCCATTCTTGCGGCTCTTCAGGCAGGAATCTGTCATTTTGAAGCCACGCTTGGCGGACTTGGCGGACAACCCGCCAACTTTATGGATGATCGCCCGATAAAGGGCACAGGCGATTATTACTACGATGATGAACGATATGTGGGACTTGTCTGTCTTGAAGATACGCTTGTACAAATTGATGAAATGGGGATAGAACATGGATATGATGTAGATCGAATCCTCTGGTTGGGAAAACAACTGGAAAGGACAGTGGGTACACGCCTTCGAAGTGAAGCCGTTATCAATGGCCGGACGGTAAAAGAAGGCCACATGCAATATGCACGACCGGGACTTTCGACACTCAAGAAAAAATTGAGTGAAACCCCAAAGCAAAGTTTCCCCAAGAGCTGACGAGAAGGAAATGACGAGAAGGAGAGACCATGGGAAAAAAAGGCAAAACCCCTCATATCAATGTGGATTATTTTGAAGATCTCACCGGCCACATTAACAATGGAAGCACAAGTGAGTTAGACGAGGTGGGAACGCGCATTAAAAAATTGCGGCAGGAAAGAAACATTACCATTGAAGATCTTTCCCATCTGACAGGCTTTGATGTCTTGCGACTGAAAAAAATAGAAAATGGGAAAGAAAAGCCCCAATTAGGCACCGTGATGAAACTATCTAAAGCCCTTGATTCTGCGGTGGGTCGTCTAATCTCAGGCATGGGGACAAAGCTGTACTCCATCACCCGAAAGGATGAAAGAAAAAAAATTGTACGCTCCGGCTCAACTTCCGGCAAAAGCAATGTATACTCTTACATGAGTCTTGCCCCGGAAGTACAAGGCCGCCATATGGAAGCTTTAATTGTCCAACTGGAGAAAAACGAAGATAACGAAGTCTCTATCCATACTGGAGAAGAATTTATTTTTGTTTTAGAAGGCGTGGTCAATTTGACCATTGGGCATGATACCTACGACCTTGAACCGGGCGACAGCGCCTACTATCTGTCCACCACCTCACATTTTATCACTGCAAAAACAGATAAAGCCACCATCCTTGCAGTACTATACGAATAAAAAGGGAAAAAAATGACTAAGCTTTTGTGGCAGCCATCAGAAAAAAGAATAAAATCCACCCAAATGTATGCATTCATGAACCAAGTGAATAAAACATACGACAAAAATTTAAAAGAGTATCCAGATCTATGGCAATGGTCAGTGGACCATCTTGAAGACTTCTGGACTATTGCCTGGGATTTTCTAAAGATAACGACTTCCCAAACATATGATACCGTCATTGAAAATCCTGATAAAATGCCGGGGGCCAGATTTTTTACAAATTCCAAACTCAATTTTGCCCAGAACCTGCTAAAATTTAAAAATGATAACATCGCCCTCATTTTCAGAGGAGAAAATATTGTTCGTCGAACATTGACCTACAACCAGCTATATATTGAAGTATCAAAAACTGCAGCAGCCTTAAGAAACGCTGACATACAAAAAGGGGATCGGGTGGTGGGGTTTGTTCCCAATATGCCCGAAAGTATTATTGCCATGCTGGCAGCTACAAGTATCGGGGCCATCTGGTCTTCATGCTCCCCGGATTTTGGTATCAAAGGCGTTTTAGACCGGTTCGGACAAACCCGGCCTAAAATCCTATTTACCGCTGACGGTTATTTTTTTAAAGGTCAGGCACAGGACAGCCTTCAAAAGATTGCCAGCATTGCAAAACAAATTCCTTCCATTGAAAAAATCATTGTCATCCCTTACCTATCAGAAAAGCCTGACATCATCACCCTACCCAATGCTCAATTATTTGATGACTTTAAAGACCCAAATGCACAGGATATCATTTTTGAACAGATGGATTTTGATGATCCTCTGTACATAATGTATTCTTCCGGCACCACAGGACTGCCCAAGTGCATGGTTCAAAGTGTGGGCGGGGTTCTCCTACACCAGAAAAAAGAACTGGTCCTGCACACAGATTTAAAACCTGAAGATACCATTTTTTATTTTACCACCTGCGGGTGGATGATGTGGAACTGGCTAGTCTCTTCATTGAGTGTGGGGGCAACCCTTGTCTTATATGATGGGAATCCATTTCACCCGGAACCAGACGCATTGTGGCAAATGGCCCAGGATGAAAAGGTTTCTATTTTTGGAACCAGTGCCGGTTATATTGAGGCCGCAAAAAATGCCGGAGTCAAACCTGCCGATCAGTTTGATCTATCTGCCTTAAAGTCAATTCTTTCCACGGGCTCAACTTTGTCAGAAGAAAACTTTGAATTTATATATACACACGTCAAACAGGATGTCGCCCTAGCTTCCATCTCCGGCGGCTCAGATCTCAATGGATGCTTTGCTCTGGGCAACCCGATGGGGCCTGTATATTCAGGAGAGCTGCAATGCCGAGGGCTTGGCATGAAAGTCTTTGCCTATGATGAAACCGGCAACCCCGTAATCGGAAAACAAGGAGAGCTTGTCTGCACCGCTCCCTTTCCATCCATGCCCATCTTTTTTTGGGAAGATACCGACGGCAGCAAATATCATTCTGCTTATTTTAATGAATATCCCGGAATATGGACCCATGGTGATTTTATTATGGTAACCGAACATGGTGGGCTTGTCATGTTTGGACGATCTGATGCCACGCTCAACCCCGGTGGTGTACGCATCGGCACATCAGAAATCTACCGACGTCTGGATGCTATGAAAGAGATCGAAGACAGTGTGATTGTGGGACAAGCTTGGCAAAATGATGTGCGTGTTATTCTTTTTGTAAAATTAGCACCTGGCGTTTCATTGACTCAGGATTTTAAAGAAAAAATCTGTGCAGACATAAGAGCCAACGCTTCCCCACGACATGTGCCGGCCAAAATCATTTCATGCCCGGATGTTCCCTATACATTGAACATGAAAAAAGTAGAACTGGCTGTAAAAAAAATGATTGAGGGAAAAGAAGTTAAAAATAAGGCGGCTTTAAAAAATCCTGAAGCACTTGATTTTTTTGGCTCCATAAAAGAACTTAAGACCTGAAATCAAACCATCTAAGCTGTACACTTGGTAAACTTTTTATATTGTTGGACTAAATTATATAATTTTTTTTGAGACAAAAATGTTGCAACAAAGTTGTATCAAATTCCGCCTCCAGCAAAATTAAAATGCACTTTCCTATATTAAAAAGGTCTTATAATAACACGGTTGTAAGCTTTTTGCTGAACAATCCAATATGTAAAAAATAACATGGCATGATTCATGCTATTATGTGTATAATTGAATTTAATGGTACATAAAATAAATTTGCCTCTTAAATTTATACGGGGAGAAAACATGAAATTTTTACTCACTTTATCTGTCATTTTGCTTTCATCATTATTGTTTTTTGGGTGCAATACCTTGGGCGTTGGCATTCAAGCCCCCGGTGCACCAGCCCACAAAGCCAAATACAAAAAACCCGGTCCTCCCCCCCATGCCCCTGCACACGGATACCGACACAAACACCATCACGGACATCAGATGCAATATGATGAAAACATAGAGGCATATGTCGTACTGAACATACCGGAAACATATTTTGGCAATAGCTTATATATCCGCTTGTCCACAGATGGACGATGGATGGTCTCTGCAACGCTTGAGAACGGCTGGAGAGTCGCTGCAGGCAATGAAATCCCTCCCAAATTAAAGTCACAAAAAAATAAAAAATCTCACCCCAAATACAAGGAAAAACACCAGGGGAAAAATGAGAAAAAAAGCAAGGAACACAAAAAAAAGAAATATAACAAAAAATATGATGACTAAACCAACAGATAAGGAGATATCGTGATTTCAAAAAAATTAGAAGACGCTATAAATTATCAGATTAACCGGGAACTTTTTTCCGAATACTATTATCTTTCCATGGCTTCCTATTTTAACTCAATAGGGTTGAGCGGCTTTGAAAATTTCTTTCTTATCCAGGTGGAAGAAGAACGGTTCCATGCCATGAAAATGTATCGTTTTTTAAATGAAAAAGGCGGCAGAGTTAACCTGGCAGGTATTGAGGCGCCCAAAGCTCAATTTCAATCCACCCTGGAAGTTTTTGAGCTAGCATATTCCCATGAAAAACTGGTCTCAAGTCTCATAAACGATTTAATGGACCTTGCTATCAAAGAGAATGATCATGCTGCTAAAAATTTCTTAAACTGGTTTGTGGAAGAGCAAGTGGAAGAAGAAGCGTCCATGGAAAACATTTTAAATAAATTAAAACTCATTAACGGAGAAGGCCATGGTCTTCTCATGCTAGATGGAGAGCTGGCCGCACGAACATTTACTCCCCCTGCAAAATAAAACGTTATTCACCCATAAAAAAGTCGATTGATATCTATTAAAAGATATCAATCGACTTTTTTTTAAAACAGGTGCCTTACTCTTTATTCCATAAAAGCTGACAACTTTTCTTTAAACATTCCGTTTGTCATTTCATCAATCATTTCAGACATTTTTTGACGTATAGCATCCATGGCATTATATTGCGGTGTTTTATTATCCTCATCATCCTTCATCTTGTTAAGATAACGTTTAAAAAGATTATCAACCGGTTTCTGGGCTTTTTCTATAAGTTTGCCTTCATGCTTTTCCAGTTTTTCGGCCATTTTTTCAAACAACTGGTTAATATTGCGGACAAAATTATGTTTCCCCCTTCT
Source organism: Desulfobacula sp. (assembly GCA_033852015.1). Lineage (GTDB taxonomy): Bacteria > Desulfobacterota > Desulfobacteria > Desulfobacterales > Desulfobacteraceae > Desulfobacula. The sequence goes on along the minus strand of JAWSVH010000044.1, from coordinate 8,567 downwards.
AGCCCGATGGCCTTCAGAGGACCGCTCTGAAGCAACTTCTGGAATAACAGCCGCTGTCTGGGCCTGCACTTCAGTATTCATGGCATAGGATTTTTGATATGTTATATCCGCAGAATACATAGAAACTGTATCATAGCCACCCATGGAAAGTGCTTTAGCAACTGCATCATCCATATCCCCCTGGGCCACTTCAGAAATTATTCCATCAATACCCTTCACAATGGCTTCAATATCAGCAAGCTCTTCTTCATTTAAATCCCCTGATACAGAAAAAGCAAAATTTTCTCCTGTGGAGAGCGTGATTTCCCTGATATTCTGGGTCACAGCAATTGTTCCAGCCTCTGTTTTAAGAACCCCTTTACTGTCATACATAAAAGAATCCATCTGGGCATATGAATTAGACGTTAACGTGACCAGGTCACCTTCTTTCGTTTTTATGGTCAACCCGGCATCCAGACTTTCATATGCGCTTAGCGACTGTTTTCTAACATAACTTGAAAATTGCGAATCAGATAATGCATCCTGCCTGGGAGGTGTTGCTGCCAAAGAATGGCTTTGTATATTATTCATGGTGCTTCTCCTTAAAAATAGGAAATTTTTTAAATTCCAGGTAGAATCCCTATCGGCATATAAAAAGAAAATATCAACTATTATCTCACCTTCTTTAAAAAATTTTATGGTAAAAATAAGGTATACTGTTATAAATAAGACTCTGAATTTTAACTTTTAAGGTATAAAAAGAATGGACACCTTTGGCTTTACCCAAAAAAAGTTCTTATCTCTCTCGTTTGAGAACCAGCACAAGCATCTTATGCCATGGTTATCTGGGTATTATCAGAAATTAACCACCAACCGGATAGAAAAAATATCTGTTGATCTTTTTTCAACCCAGTACAACCAAATCCTGAGCTGGGCCGGCATGGAACCTTTTGTACCCCCACATAGTTACGAAATAAAGATCTGGCTTGAGCGTCTTTCTGATGCCATTCATTACCACCGGTGTGAGTTAGGCCTATCGTGCAAAGATCATGATCTGCTTGAAAAAGTCACAACTCAAGACCGATCTAAAAGTCAGGAACATTTGGACTGTCACATGGCCCTGGATGGTTTAAGAAGTCTTTTTAATGTGGGATCTATTTTTAGAACCTGTGAGGCCGCTGGATTTGCATCCATCATCCTTGGAAACACACCGGGCAAGGAACACCCCAACGTTCAAAAAACAGCAATGGGTTCGCACCAATGGGTTGAGCAGGAAAAAACATGTGATCTTGCACAGACGCTTAGCCAAAAGAAAGAAAAAGGATATCAAATCATTGGTGTTGAAACAATAAAAGGTGCCTGCGCTTTTGATGAGTTTTCATGGCAGCCCCAAAGCATTGTCGTTCTTGGGAATGAAGAATATGGGGTCTCATCGCATGTTATGAAAACATGCGATGAATTTGTTTATATTCCCATGTTTGGCAAAAAAAATTCCATTAATGTCGCCAATGCCGCTGCCATTATCTGTTTTCAAATAGCAAGGGCATTAGCTCTTTCAAAGCATTCCTGATCTATCGGAAAACTATGATCACTTGATTATAAATGTCTGAATTATTCGGCTTTTAATTGAACCTCAATCAGGATATTCCCAACTTCAATTTTATCACCCGGAACTATTTTTTTGCGTTTTCGTGTCTCTTGTTTCCCATTCACTTTTACCATGCCGTCAGCAATCATATACTTTGCTTCTCCACCGCTTTGAGCAATATTTTCAAACTTTAATATTTTGAAAAGTTCAACCGGTGTTTCTCGAATAATTGCAACTATTTTTTCCATGATTTATCCTTTGGATCTAATCTGAATATAAAAAAATTCTTCGTTTTTAAGCATCTTGCATTACAAGCCAGATACATATAATTATTAAAGAAAAAAATAAAAGGATATCTTTGAATATGAAACATTTAAAAATCAGTCTGCTTTTATGCCTATTTGGCTTGATCTTTTTTATTCCTAAAGCAACCGTTGCATCCAGCCTTGGCCAACAATATGTTATTTCCGGAAAAACCATGGGAACCTTTTACAAGGTAAAATTCATTTCAACCACCCAACAGTCTTCATCTATATGGAAAAAAAAGATTGATGTGTGCTTAAAAGATATTAACAAAAAGATGTCCATGTATGACCCTAAAAGTGAGCTGTCTTTGTTTAACCGCCACAAGGCCCAAGAGACCATCCACGTCTCACCTGATTTTTTTTCCATTCTTGTGACTGCCCAAAAACTGCATAGAATGACTAACGGAGCCTGGGATGGAACAATAAAACCCCTGGTTGATCTTTGGGGGTTTGGAACAAAGAAAAACAAAGGTATTGTCCCTGATCAACAGCAAATTTTAAAGGCCCTTTCAAATACGGGGTTTAAACATATTTTGATTACGCCCCCATATACTGTTCAAAAAAACAAAGCCGTCACTTTAGACCTGGGATCAATTGCCAAAGGATACGGGGTGGATAAGATTGCACACCTTTTTATATCATCCGGCATTCAAGATATTCTTATAGAAATCGGTGGAGAGCTCTATGCCTCAGGCAAAAACAGAAAGGGAAAAAACTGGACTGTGGGAATCAGCCGCCCGGACAAAACATATGCAAACCAAAGTCTACACACCGTCCTGCGCTTAAATAACCAAGCCATCGCCACCAGCGGAGACTATCGAAACTTTTTTGAAAAAGAAGGAAAAACCTATTCCCATGTTATTGATCCTAAGACAGGATTCCCGATACGAACAAAGATTGCCAGTGCTTCTGTCATTTCACAAGAGTGCACATTTGCCGACGGTCTTGCCACAGCTCTGATGGTCATGGATGTTCAGGCAGGCCTGGATCTTGTCAATCGTCTTGAGAACACGGAATGTTTAATCATTACAAAAGAAGAACAGGGACTGGCCAGCCATACCTCTAAAAACTTCAACCAATTGATGGTACAATGACATCCTGTTTTTTATACCGAATACCCTGATATGAATTTCTTTTTTCAAAGGTCTGCTGAATCATATTAAATGTTTCCCTATAGCGACCGGCCCACATGGGTGATCTTAATTCATCAACATGCGGATCTCCTGTAATTCTTTGAATAATAATCCTCTTTGGTAGCAATTCTATAAAATCACAAACCGTCTGGACATATTCTTCCTGCGCCATGGGCGTATATTCCCCATTAAGGAACAACGTATCTAAGGGCGTATCTTTAATCACATACAATAGGTGAATTTTGACTCCATCGATGGGTATGTCAGCCAAGGTCCTTGCTGTCTCCAGCATCATTTGCCTATTTTCGTTGGGAAGTCCCAAAATCACATGGGTGCAAATGTTTATCCCCCGGCCGGTGGTGAGCTGAACTGCTTTTAAAAAATCCTCAAAGGTATGGCCCCGATTGATCAACTCAAGGGTTGAATTATGCACCGATTGTAAACCATACTCTAACCAGACCAGATATTGCTTTGCATAGGATTCAATTAAATCAAGCTTACCCGTATCAATACAATCCGGACGAGTCCCGATTGACATTCCCACCATTCCTTCACAGGACAAAGCTTGATCATACATCTGTTTCATATGATTTAAAGAAGTATACGTGTTTGAATAGGATTGAAAATACGCCAGAAACTTTTTGGCTTTATATTTTTTAATTGTTCCAATCTTACCTTTTTCTATCTGCTCTTCAATGGACATCCCTTTGGCTGACAATCCAGACCCGGAGCCTTTTGAATTACAATATATACACCCTTTTTCTGATAACACACCATCCCGGTTTGGACATGATAGCCCAGCATCAACCGAAATTTTTTGCACCCTTTGACCATACAATTTTCTTAAATAGGTATTATAATCCGAATATCTTTTTTCTTGATCCATATCTGTGGCCCTGATCTAATTTCAATTTAACCCAATCTCAATTCAAGACTGTTTTACCTGCACTATGAATGGATTGTCAATTCAATCCCTGTTCCAGAAAGATTTTACCCAGCCAAGCATTCCTTTTTTATCTTTCACAGTCGGCTTCACAGATTTGTCTGACAAAGGCTTATTCCTTTTTTTTGTTTTAGAAACAGCCATTTTATGAGTTTTAGGCGAATGAGCAACCGTCCCCACTTTCTCTTTAAGTGAATCTGTTATCTCTTGGATCAAAGTACTCTGAATATCTTCCTGGGCTATTTTCAACTGAGGTTTTCCCCCCAGAAAAGTATCGGAAAGCTCCATATTTAAACCATCCCCACTTGAGCCTATTCCGGATTTTCCTGCAATACCGTAGGCAAATTGTGTAAGACCTGAAATAATTTTATATTCAGGCGGTGCCAACTCAGGCATCTGATAAAAACCGACCCCTTCACAAACAACTGGGGGTAGATTCCAGGTTCTTAAAACACGTGCGGCCACAAGCCCATCTGTTGTTCCAAATGCATCCAGCTCAACTTTGTGCAATGGTTGTTTGAACTCCCTTGCCTTTCCAATACATTTAGAAAATTCGACAGGAAAATGAATGGCCATAAGCAGCTTTCCCATGCTTTGAAGCATCCCTGTCATATAAAGATCACCAGGCAAAACATCCATTTCCAGATTGGGATGCCCCAACCGCCTGTTTGCAACCGCACACACCCAGGAATGAGCCCAAAAATCGTTATAGGAGAACCCTTTGATATCGGGGAATTTAGGAAGCATCCTCTGAAAAAAATGCAAAGAAACCGTATTAACTGTCTCCAAGAGACCAATACGGGTAATGGCCGCCCTCAGGCTGGTTATTTTATCCATCTCACTATAAAATATAGAATTTGACAATTGGAGAATCCGGGTAAAAAGCCCAGGATCAGATTCCACGAGTTTAACAAATGAAGGGATATCGATTCTCTCTTCAGGCTGTCGAACGGTTTTGAGAATTTCTCTTCCATTGGCCGGGATTGTTGGGATTTTAACACTTGTTGATAAAATCTCCTGGGCAATGCTGAATGCAATCGTTTTTTCTCCAACCAGAGTATTTTCCATCGCTACAAAAATTCCCTATTCAAATAATTATCAGATTAACCGGGTTTTAGTCTTTTGAAGAATGTTTAAAAAAGAAATCTATAATGGCAACATAATAAACACTGATAAATTATTATACAAGAAAAAAGACTCTTTTAACATTTGGATAGACATGGTTGACCTCTGCTCAACGACAGGTTAACCTTTGATCTATGTTCTTGATTTAAATCAATGAAATATTCTGCAAATTAATGGTATAGTTATCTATATTGTACAGCTGAAATCTTAAGTCAGGAAAAAATATCAGCTTTCACAAAAAGAAGGAACCTATGAAAATTACAAAGGCACTAATTGATGAACATGTCATCATTATGAGAGGGTTGAGTTTATTAAAAGCTGCAAGAGATTTTATTGAAAAAAATCAGCTACCGGACAAAGAATTTTTCAAAAGTGCAGTTCCCTTTTTCAGAAACTATGCAGATCAATATCACCACTATAAAGAAGAATTTCTCATGTTCGGATTTCTTGCCAGGAAAAAAGAAGGTCTGCTTGACCTTGAGATAGGATCCCTTCGCCACCAGCATGAGATCGGCCGCAAATTTCTTACCAATATCGAAAAATCGATTAACGGATACGGCATGGAAAATGAAATTGCTATTACCAGCCTTCTAAATAACCTGGCATCCTTCCATTCGATTTTAAGCCGACATATCTTCATGGAAGATCACCTATTTTTCCCAATGGTAGAAAAAGAATTGACCAAAAATGAAAAAGAAACGCTGATGGAACAGTTCAAGATAGAAGAACAAACATTAAAAGAACAAAACCCAGTAGAAAAAAATATTGAATTATTGAGCAAAATGGAAAAATTTATCAATATAGAGGCAAAATAGAGATATCTTTAAAAGGATGACCTGCCTATGAAAAAAAAATTAAACTGCTGGGAATATAATGACTGTGGGCGTGAGCCCGGCGGAAAAAATACAAAAGAGTTTGGCGTCTGCCCGGCAGCAGCAGACAAAACCTTTGATGGAATCAACTCAGGCCAATGCGCAGGACGCTTCTGCTGGGCTGTGGCGGGAACATTCTGCGACGGAAAACATCAGGGTACCTATATTGACAAACAAGCCTCCTGCCAGGAATGTGATTTTTTTAAAACAGTTCTTGCAGAAGAAGGAACCTTAAATCTGAGAACCAAATTTTTAAGATTTCTACCCCCACATACCCAACATACTATTTTAAACAAGCTTGATCTAAAAAAAGTAAAGAAATCAACCCGGTTTATTGTTCAGGGAGATGACTCAGATGAAGCCTATATCATCAGAAGTGGATCATGCCTCCTTATTGTGCAAAAAGGCGACAAGCTATATCCAATTGATCATCATGGAGAAGGAGATATCCTGAACATGTCCGCTTTGTTTACAGGTGAACCGGTCAGTTTCCATATTGAGGCGGAAACGGATATGGAACTGTGGGTTTTAAGAAAATCCATGTTTGAAAAAATACCTGAAAATGATCCTGATCTGTTCAATTTTCTAACTGAAATAGTCGCGGACCGGTTTGACTCCAAACGACCCATTTCCGACCGGACCATCAGTCGCTATGTTGCAAAAAGCATTGTTGGCCGAGGCGGTTATTCTATTGTTTACAAAGGGATCGATTCAACAAATGATAAGGACGTGGCCATTAAGATGATGCGGCACAACATGGTTATTGATTCAAATTTATTAAAACAATTCAGAAACGAGGCCAAAATCGTTGCAAGTCTCAACCACAAAAATATTGTTAAGGTTTATGATATCAAGGAACGATTCCGTACTGCATTTATTATCATGGAATATCTCAATGGAGAATCGATTGCTTTAAAATTGAAAAGAGAAAAAAAAATCATTCCAAGTGAAGCGGTAAAATACCTGTACCAAGCATGCCAGGCTGTTGATTATGCGTATAAAAAAGGGGTATTACACAAAGATATCAACCCTGAAAATCTGATGATAACACAAGATAATATAGTAAAACTTGTGGATTTTGGTATAGCTAGTTTCATCCAGGATAATGATGACATGATAGATGGCTCTTTCTCATATCTTGCACCTGAAATATGCAACGGAGAGGCTTCTAATATTCAAAGTGAAATCTATTCTTTGGGAACTACAGCATTTGAAATGATAACCGGAAAAAGACCTTATCCCGAATCAGACCCGGCTGTATTTATGAAAATGAGGCGGAAAAAACAAATTCCTGATCCAAAAGTTCTAATCCCGGAACTAACGGACTCATTCAGACGGTTTATTATAAAAGCCTGCCGGTTGAATCCTGAAGAACGGTATGCTGATATGAGCCAGGCACTAAAAGATTTGAGTCAGGCTGCAAATGAAGTTTCCCAATTACCACAAGACAAAACAAACTGCTGGGACTTTATGAAATGCGGCCGGGGTCCGGAAAATAGCAGCAAAAAAGCATGTCATACCTGCCCTGCAACAAATAGCTCCACGCTTGACGGCCTTAATGATGGAGAAAAAGCCGGAAGAGCCTGTTGGTTAATCGCAGGAACATTTTGCAGCAATAATATATCGGGAACATTTGCCGAAAAGATTGAATCCTGCCGGGATTGCGATTTCTATCGGCATGTGAACAAAAATTCCGGTCAAACCCGGCTCAGAATCGATAATATAGATATTTTTGGATTGACACATATTGGCCTATTAAAAGATACGAATGAAGACCGGTATCTAATCCGTCAAATGGAAGATAAATCGTTGCTGTTGTCCGTGGCAGACGGTTTAGGGGGAGATGTATCAAGTGATTTTGCAGCAGAAATCGTTAAAGGAACCCTGGTGGGACTGCAAAAATTGAATGTTGGAGATGAAATTTCACAACTTAAAAAACTGGTTCTGGATTTAGATACTCTGATCAACCAAAAAGCACAGGCTCAACCAGATCTTGAAGGCATGGCAACAACACTTGTTTGCGCCATTTTAAAAAAAGACCATTTTCACTGGATAAATGTCGGAGATTCAAGACTGTATCTTTTACGAAATAATAAACTCATTCAGCTCAGCGAAGACCAGACCCTTGCAAACTTTTTAATTGAAGAGGGTGAACTCGCCCCTGAAAAAGCCAAGGACCACTATTCTTATGATATTATAGATCAGTGTATTGGTTATGGCGAATGTGCACCCCAGACCGGAACATTTAAAGTAGAAAAAAATGATTTGCTGGTTTTATCAACGGATGGACTCCATAAAATGGTACCACAAAAAAAAGTGTCCTCCATTTTAGAGAAAAGCACCTCAATTGAAACCAAAGCCAAAGCGCTAACTCAAGCAGCACTGGATTTTGGAGGCAAGGACAATATCTCAATTGTTCTTGCAAGAATCAACCAAACCCTGAAATAAAATTGCCTTCTTGATATAGATCAAAGAAACTTTATATCCCATTCGTTATATTATTTTATAACGACTAACAAAATACCTATTGATTGGTAACCAGGATTTTGACTACGCTTTACCGGATTTGGTTTCATGGAATCAGAACTGCAAGATTTTCTTAACATAGCTTTTTACTTAAAA
>JAWSVH010000208.1:0-6381 GCA_033852015.1 Desulfobacula sp. | reverse complement strand
TCCAATTTTCAAAAAAAGCATCGTCGTGGAAAAAAGTCATTATCCTGTTAAGGTCGTGTTTTTCCCAAGCTTGACTCCAATCTTTTAAAAGTGCTTTGATCTCTTTTCGAGTGAGCTTCATAATATCACCTATACCCAAGGGTTAAGTGTGTTGGCATAATACCTAAGCAATTGAACTTGTGACTCATGATAGGTAAATATACCGTTGTCCTCGCGGATCATACCTCGAAGCAGCATCAATGACAGTGCTTCTAATATGGTATGTTGCTGAGTGCTGTGAGCGGTTTCAATAACAGGAGCTCCATTTGATTTGATTCGCTTTAAGATTGATTCGCACCCTTCTTCAATGTCTGAAATAGTAAGGGGTTTGTCAAGATTTTCTATAAATAATTGGGACAATAAGGCAATCGGAACAACTGGAATAACAGTAGAAATTTCTCCCATAAGGTCATCACACAGTTTTTTGATCTCTAAAAAACGCTGGTCTCTGGGTAAATCCTTAAAAAGAGCATTGTTCTCCTTTATATAGGTTTTTGTTGAAACTGGTTTTCCAAAATTTACACAGGCATATCCAAACCTATGCCAGTGCGAAAAAATCATCTGGAAAATATTTTTAAAAGTAAAACTCGCTGTTGTTTTTATGATAAACCAGAAGCTACGTTTTTTGAATTCAGAATCCAACGATCTTAACAGGCTGCGATCCTCTAACGTTCGGTCATAGTTTATACCTACTGGAATAAAGATGATGTCCCTATCGGTTTTGGGGTCAAAGTTTCGAAGCATATAGTCCATCAGGCCAAGTTTGGGCTCTTGGAGGAGTCCATCTTTGCTCAGGCCTCCCTCAAGATAGACAGCTTGACAGACGCCTTGCTGAGTTGCCATATGAATATATCTTTCTAATACTTTTCGGTATAAGGCATTTTTAGAGTTTCTTCTAACAAAAAATGCCCCCATGAACCTAAACAACATATGCAATGGCCAGATTTTTGCCCATTCACCGACAGCATAGGAGAGTGTGGTTCGTTCGGCTGCTAAAAAAGCAACAAGAATATAGTCCATATTGGAACGATGGTTCATCACAAAAACCATGGTGGAATCAAGATTTAATTTTTTATATTGTGTGTCTTCAAAAATACCGACTCGAACCCGGTATAAAAGTTTGGCAATTTTTTTGGCGATCCAATATCCGATTCGAAAATAAAAATATGCATTAAATGATGGAACGATTTCTTTTGCATAGGTGATGGTTTTTTTTTGAACCATTTCGATGGGCATGTTTTTTTTCTGGGCATAGGATTTAACCGTTTCGATTACTTGGGGGTCGTATGAAAGACGATCGATTAAAACCTGGCGTTTGGTGAGCTGGAAAGAGCGAATTTCTATGTCAAGACGGGTTCCGATCTCTTTTATTACAGCATTGATGCGTCTTCGAAGGAACCATCGGGTGCTGGGGATTAGAACCCGATCCAATATCGCTAAACTAAAAATGAAGACAAGAATAGCAAACAGCCATATGGAAATTGTGATTTGTCCGGTCATGGGATTCTCCTTTTCTATTTGAAGAATTCTCAGATTAAATTATGCGTTATGTACTCTACCTATATATAGTATAAATCCTTATTGTATACAGTATGTGTTCATTTCGAATGGTTTTATTCAAATAGCGCATCTATAAATTGTTTTGAGTCAAATTCCTGGAGGTCTTCAATCTGCTCTCCCACACCAATATATTTAATTGGAAGTTTCATGGTTTTGGCAATGGCTGCAACAATACCACCTTTGGCAGTTCCATCTAATTTGGTTAATGCAATCTGGGTAAGATCAACTGCCTCGTTGAAGAGATTGGCTTGTGAAATTGCATTCTGACCTGTGGTGGCGTCTAACACCATAAGAACCTCATGGGGAGCACCGGGCATTTTTTTGTTGATCGAGCGTTTGATTTTCTTAAGCTCTTCCATTAGGTTTTTCTGTGTGTGAAGTCTACCCGCAGTATCAATTAATACAACATCAATATTTCTTGCAAGAGAGGCTTCGACTGCATCAAAAGCTACTGCTGCCGGATCAGCACCTTCTTTATGCCTGACCAGATCAGCATTGGAACGATCTGCCCATATCTGGACCTGTTCAATGGCTGCGGCACGGAAAGTGTCTGCAGCGGCAATGAGCACTTTTTTACCTTCTTGAGCAAACTTCATTGAAAGTTTGCCCAATGTGGTTGTTTTCCCGGTTCCATTGACGCCCACCACCATGATGACATGGGGTTTGGTGACGGGTTGCTTTTCCTGGACAGGGGTTAAATCATCGGGAAATAATGCGGTGAGTTCCTCTTTTAATACATGTTTGAGTTCGTCTGCATTGGCCAGCTTTTTGGCTTTTTGTTTAATTCTGTCCATCATTTCCATGGTAACATCGATTCCTAAATCTGATGTTATCAGCAGTTCTTCGAGCTCTTCAAACAGCGTTTCATCAATGGCTTTGCTGGATGAAAACAATTCATTGATATCTGTGGTTAATACTTGTCGTGTTTTTGAAAGACCATTTTTCAGGCGGGAGAAAAGACCTTTTTTATCTTTTGCCATACCTTGTACAGGCTCAGACGCTTTATTATCCGCACTGGGGTGTTCTGATGTCTTGTTTTCAACGGTTTGATTCGGTATTGTTTCAACGTTTTCATCGTTGTTGTTATTCTCGATTTTACTATCTTTGATGTTGTTATCGGGGATCGGTATGTCTATTGAGTCTTTGGGGGGAGTTTCCTTTACTTGGGTGGTGTTTTTTGTAGATTCAGTGATGAGTGCTTCTGGGGTCTTTATTTTCTTTTTTCTTTTAAATATATTAAAGCGCAATTTTTAATGCTCCTGCAGTTAGATTATCTTTTGTATAGTCTATACCCTTTTTTCTGCACCAGAATCAAGGATTGTCATCGAAAAATGTGAACCATATTATTGACTCAGATTCAAATCTGTCATAGGTATCCATATCATTTATATATAAGGGAAAAATGCGTTAATGATTCATAAAATAAAAAAACAATGGTTTTTGTTGAGCCTGATTATTTCATTTGTTGTTGTGATTTTTGATCCGTCAAATACCTTTGTTGATATTGGATTTTTTTTAAAAAAGATTAACCTTCCTCAAATTATGATTTTCTCTATTTTTATTATTTCAGGTCTTTTAATAGATAGTCAGCAGATAAAAGCCGGCCTAAAAGATATGAAAGCCACGTTGGTGGCATTATTTGTTATTTTGATTTTTGCACCGATGGCTGCTCTATTGCTTGCAATGCTTCCTTTAGAAACCGGTGTGATTATTGGATTGTTTATTGTGGCTGTGATGCCCACAACGTTGTCCAGTGGAATTGTTATGACCAAAGCTGCCGGTGGTAATATGGCCCACGCATTGTTTATTACCATTCTTTCTAATTTTATCGGTATTTTTACCATTCCAATTATATTACCATGGCTCCTCTCTTTTCTTGATCAAAACAAAGAACTTTTGATTGATCAGGGGAGTATTTTATTCAGGTTGATTCTTCTTGTTTTATTACCTTTAATTATTGGCATGGTGGTGAAGGCAAAAATATTTAAAGACAAATCATTACCTGAATTCAAAATGCAGATATTGAACCAGTGTATGATCATTGGTATCGTTTTTATCTCGCTTGCAGGTTCTAAAAAGGCGTTGCTGGATAATGGGGTTGCCTTTTTTTATATTCTTGCACTGGTCGGTGCCTTTCATTTCATGCTTTTAGGCACAAGTTTTTTGCTTGTAAAAATATTGGGTATAACAAAAGGGCGGTATGAAAGTGTGATTTTAATGGGTTCCCAGAAAACGCTGGCCCTATCAGCGCTTATCCAGGTAACTTATTTTAGTGAATTTGGAACAGCCTTGCTTGTTTGTGTGGTACACCACATTGTACACTTGATGATCGATGGTTATTTGAGTATAAAGATGTATCAGGTAGGGGCTTCTCAAAATCGATAATGAGGCTTTACATTTTTATGTATCAGTGTTTAAAAATGAAAGGATTGAATTAACTTCAAAAAAGGGAATATTGCCTTATGAGTTCTATTCAGCAAGAAAAAATAATGACATTGCAAGATCAGGTAAAAAAGCTTCAAGGTCAGAAAGATATATTGCTAAAGGAGCTTGATGGAGTTGAAGAACGGTTTGAAAAAAACAGTCGGCTGTATCGTAAATATTTCCCAGTCATCATAGATTCGGTGGCCATCGGCAATAATTCTTTTTCTAAAGTGTGTAAGAACTTGAGTGCTGCTTTGAAAAAAGGGGAGTCCGATGGGAAAATCGAGTATATTTTTGAGCAGCTGAAAACAGCCATGCTAAAAGAGGATATTGGTCCTACCCCTGTAAAAAAGAAAAAAGGACTATTTTCTTCATTACTTCAAACGGATAGTGAATCGTTTATTGATGAATACAAGCAAAGTTATCATGATGTCGTGTATAATCTTCGGTCTAACCTGGATAAAAAATATGCGGGCAAATTGGATTCTATTACTTCCCGGATAAACACCGCTGAAGATACCAGTGATATTTCTGATATAAGAGAAAGCGTATTCAGCCTGGTTTTTCTCTATATTTCTGATACCAACCAGGATCGTGATAAAGTCAATACCTTTGTCAGAGAAGTGGTCAGTAAAATTTTGGATATTGAGTCTAAACTGGTTGCTACATATCAGCATACGGATTCCATGATTCAATCCAATGAAGGATTCGAGTCCGTATTAACTGATCAGATGCAGGGCTTAAGACAAAGTTCAGATGTGGCATCCAGTCTTGAATCATTAAAAATACAAGTGTCTGAAAGACTGGCATCCATTGAAAGTGCCTTGAATCAAAAACAGGCAAAGGATGAGGCGATAAAGGAGTTGGCTCAAGAGAATCAGCAGGCATTCAGAACAGGATTTGATAAGCTCAAAGAGGAACTTGATGAGGCAACTAAGTATTCAGAAGAGCTTGAAAAGAAACTGAATCAGGATCAATTGACCGGTGCATATAATCGACGGGCTTATGATACTAGAATGACGGAAGAAATGGCTCGATTCTCACGATATGATACTGGTTTTTCCATATTGTTGATAGATGCAGATAAATTCAAGCAGATTAACGACAATTATGGGCATGCCATTGGTGATAAATGCCTGCAGGAGATTATTAAAAGAAGCATTCCATTGTTGAGAATCAATGATATGCTTGCTCGATATGGTGGAGAGGAATTTGTGGTGATTATGCCCCAAACAGATACCAATGGAGCAATAGTCGCTGCTGAAAAAATCAGGCAGACCATTGAAAAAATAGAGTTTATTTATAAAAAAGAAAAGGTCAGGGTAACTGTCAGTATTGGTATATCTGAGGCCAGAAAAGGGGATACAACCTATCAACAGATTTTTGAACGTGCAGATGTCGCTTGCTATAAAGCAAAAGAAGAAGGTCGAAACCGAGTGCTGGTTAATTGAGTTGAATGGATCACAGGAGAGAATATGATAGAAGGGAGTTCTAACTCACTTGAATTTTTGTTAAATCATCCGAAAACAGGACGTGCGACTTCGGATGTAAATGCTCAGACGATTGAAAGAAGATCTTTTTCTCCAAAGAAAATTAAGATTTTTTCATCTAAATATACCCAGATGGAAGATTGTCCGGAATATACATTTGTTATGGATAAAGAAGCACAAAAATTATTGCCGGATATTATTAATAATCCAGTACAACGTCTTTTTGATCCGGAGAATATCTCCTCCCAGACAAAAAAGAAATTTAAAAAGCTGCGGAAGATTGGTGTTTTTTTTTCAGGAGGCCCCTCTCCGGGTGGACATAATGTGATTGCAGGATTGTATGATGAGGTAAAAAAATACAATCCAGAATCTAAGGTGTTTGGTTTTCTTCATGGATCAGACGGTTTGCTTGAATCTAAATATGTTGAAATTACTAAAAGTCTTGTGGATGCCTACCGAAATATGGGTGGATTCTCTATGATTAAGACTGGCAGGACTAAGATTGATTCCAAGGCTAAAATGGAATTGTCTTTAAAAACCTGTATCGAACTTGACCTGGACGCTTTGGTGGTCGTCGGAGGGGATGACTCAAATACCAATGCTGCTTTTTTGGCCCAGCATTTTAAAAGTTCCGGGATCAAGGTGATTGGTGTTCCCAAAACAATTGATGGAGATATTCAGGTCAAGGCAGATAATAAGGAAGTTCTTTGTGCAATCTCATTTGGATTTCATACAGCAGCAAGGGCATTTTCAGAGAATATTAGCAATCTGACCACCGATGCTAGTTCAGATATTAAATATTGGCATGTTTGCAAAGTTATGGGGCGGGTTGCAAGCCACTTGACGTTAGAATGCGCTTTTCAGACCC
>JAWSVH010000043.1:0-36718 GCA_033852015.1 Desulfobacula sp. | reverse complement strand
CCAGAAATTTTATCAAACTAAGAAATAGCAAATAGCACCAGACAGGTATCTTACGGCACACCGGCAAAACCCGACCATTGGCCTTATAAATTTTTTGAACCTTTTGGGACAGCATATTCAGTTCAAGGTTTCCCTCTGGGCCGGCACACAGATGCATGATTGGAGGAAGATCTTTTTTCTGACAACTTGACCAGTAAATCAATTTTGCAACATAATCTGAAGGAATAATATCCAGACATGCTCCCTTTAAGTCCGGAATCCAGCCAAAGGAATTGACACCACTAAGAAATTCACAAAGATAATAGAACACCTGAAATGAAATATTTTTCCCGGATTTAGCATCCCCGACCACCATACTGGGACGATGCACCGTAATATTCAGACCTGCTTTGACTTTATCGTGAATAAAGTCCTCAGCAGCAGCTTTTGCTGCTTCATAGGAGTTTCGAAACGTTCTTTTATGGGTGATCCACTCCTCTCTAATTTCATCAAGGGTGTGACCTGCCACACCCACGGTGCTGATATATTCCATCTTTTCCATATGATGACCTGATTCCATCAATTCCACAATATGACGTGTCATTTCCATGGTCTGAAATCGCGCCGTATCATATGGAAGACTCATATTCACATTCCCTGCACAATGCAAAATATGGGTAATGCTGTTCTCCAGATTTTGATATGTCTGCCTTGAAAGCCCAAGGTTTGGAGAATAAAGGTCAGTTTTTATGGCATTTACCAGACCAAGATCCTCTTTTGAAAATTCACAAAAATCCGCCAGGGTTCTTAAACGTTCATATAAATGTGCTTCTGACTGGGCTCTAATAAGAAGCGTCACCTGTTCTTTCTGATCAACAAGATGTTTTAAAAGTGCGCTGCCCACAACACCAGTAGCACCGGTCAGCAAATAGTGTTTTTCCATTTTATGATATGCCTTTTTCTAATTTATCGTATCTAAAACGATACTGTTTATTTTGTGCTTCTTTTGGTAAAGATTCAATATGGTTTTTCTGTGATGATGCAGAATATGCTTTCGTCTGAGCTTAAGGTTAACGGTCAGCTCGCCGGTTTCAACAGCAAATGGTGCCTGGATTACTTCAAAATCAACTGGACGGCAATAGCGAGGCAATTTTTTGCAAACCATTGTCATCTCTTTTTCCAGATACGTCCGAATTTCTTCTTTTGTTTGAAACCGCCGCATTAAATCCCCCCATTTTTCATTTTCGATATTCAACAATGCCACCACATATTTTTGATTTGCACCATCAATCACCGCATGGGTTACTTCAACAATCTGCTTTAAAGCAGATTCTATAATTGAAGGCGTTATTTTCCTGCCGGTGGACAGTTTAAATCCATCTGACTTTCTACCGGACAAGACCAGGTAACCATCTGCATCAATTTCTCCTAAATCCCCTGTTCTCAGATACCCGTCTTGGGTCAGATTAACATCCTGTTGGTCAATCCCTTTTCGAGCCACCCCAATCCCACAAACACAGACTTCACCATCTGGTGCAATTTTTATATTATTTTCAATCAATGGTTTACCAACTGTCCCCAGGCGATATTCATCTAAGATGTTCATACTCATGGGAACAATATTTTCACTGACCCCGTAAGATTCTAAAATCAACCAGCCCATCGCACGAAAACGCACCAGAAGACCCAGAGACATGGGTGCAGAACCACTGATAAAATAATGAACATTTCCCCCAAGAAGCTGACGAATTTTTTTGAAAAATAAAAAATCTGCTATCTGGTTTGGTATCTTAAAAATTACAACAAAAGGAGAGCCTGCCTGCTTAAGATGTTGATACGTCGTACCAACACGCAACGCCATGCGCATTAACTGTCGTGATATCAGTGGCATAGCATTTATTTTTTCTTCTATCCCTTCATAAACTTTTTCATAAAACCGGGGGACTGCTGTAAAAAAATAGGGTTTGATCTTTTGTGATTCTGTGATGATTTTTGCAGGCTCCGACACCATATATGCCTGCCAGTTTTGCTGTATAGCACATAAATTACTGATGCGCTGAAATGGATTAGACAACGGCAACCAGCAAGCGCTTGATGCCTGATCTGGAATCTTTGACAACAACCGTGTAATGGCACTGACTGCAGCAAGTACCTGATCATGATTATAGGGAATGGCTTTGGGCAAGCCTGTTGTTCCCGAGGTAAATATTACCGTTGCCGGGTGGGAACCATTAATGGAGGGAAGTTGTTTTTCATCTGCCGACACCATCAACAAATCGATTCCAACTGCCTGAACAAATTTTTGGGACACTTTCAGGTTATCAACACTCAATATCAGTTTCATGGTTCTTAACCATTCTAATGGCAAAGTTTCCAACTGATCAATATTCTGAACAACCACCGCCTTGATATCAGTGAGTTCAATAATTTGACGAACCCTTTCTACCGGATCATTTCTGTCCAGTCCAACCACCACACACCCGACCTGATACGCCGCCTGTTGAGCCACCTCCCACATGACACAATTGGGTAACAGAATCGCGATTTGATCTTCGGGCTCCAGCTGGTATGTCATAAATCCGGTTGCAAGCGACACCACCTGATCGTAAAACTGTTTCCAGGTGATTTTTTGCCACACGCCCGTAGCATTTTTTTCCATATAGGCGATATCATTCGGTGTTTTATTAACCCGGTGTTTCAAAAGCCAGGGTATCGTTTTTATCTTATTTTCCCGGCCCATTTGATCCTCCTTTAATTCCCAGACCCTGTCGGGTTAATGATAAACGACTCAACACCTCATCAATGGAATCACCTAAAAGCCGACCAGTTTTAGCAGCATACTCCAGCGTTTCAAAGGTATATAGCCATTCCTTGCGGTCAGCTTTTCCCAGTCGGACCATCCGGGCAAATTCTGGTTCAAATGATGAATAACCAAATTGAATCATATCCACAACCCCCATAAGCGGGATCAGGCTGTTATTGGTCACCATGGGGCTTTCATCTCCCCGGGGCATAAGACCCAGCCTGAGAACTTCTGATTTTATAAATTCTTCTTCAAGGTTTAAAAAATAGAGAGGAAACAGCATCTGAGGCCGATTTTCTTCGGGCCACAGGGACCCATCCCACCAATACTTCATCTCATCTTCCGTAAAAATATCAGTTAATGGTATCCCCGCAACCTGCTCCCGTTTTTCTCCTTCTTCCAAAAGTGAGGTTTTAAACTTATCCAGATGAAGAATATTTTCCACCTGATCCCGGGAAAGGCCACAAAGGATATAGGGAATCCCCATTTTTGCAGCGGTATTCCTTGCGATATCGCAAAAAAGGTCTCCATCAAACTGATCCACGGTTCCAGAACACCCTTTTTCATTCAAATGGGTAAACGCATAGCTGAACATTTTCTCCATTGTCTGGGTTTTGGGCCGGACAATCATATGATCCACACCGGTTCTTTGTATTATTACACTGATATTTTCCATGGCCACAGGACTCATAAACGTATTATCAACCGTTAGAGCAAGAATTCTTAATTCTGGATAATGCTCTAACATATAATTTAAAAGATAACTGCTGTCCTTTCCGCCGCTGAAAAGCAAAAGAACATGATACTGGTTTTTCGTCTCCCGAATAGTCTCAACCATCATATGGTCAAACTCTAACTGCATGGCCAACTGATCCTCTTTGGTAGGTACAATGGCAATATCATCTTCCAAACAATACTCACACACACCATCAACAAGAGAAGTATATGTTTCTGGAAGAAAGCAAATTTTACACCGTTGCGCCAGCAGCTTTTTGGCAAAAAATCGCTGTACCGGCCAAATCTTTTTTTTATAAAATTCAAATACTTTTATTTCACGTAACATCTTATTTTTTTGACTCATGACAAAAGACTCCTTAATGCGGGTTTATGCTGTTGCCCATCTTTATGATGCCGAAATTTGAAGGTCTTGTTTTTTATCTATGTTGGAAAAAATAATTCGCTCATGCTGATATTGAATAAAATCGCCCCATTTATCATCCATTTGGCCAAATTGAACACCAATCACATTGTCCTTGGACCACTTCACCCGACCTTTTACGGTTGAGATATTTTCTTTCCCAATAACAATATGAAACGTATGTGCAATCTCAGGATCTAACTGAACATCTGAATACATCTGTATCCCGGATTCAGACACATCAAAAATATGAACAAAAACAGGCCGACTTTTATCACTGGGATAAACCAGCCCATAACACCGCATATCATAGCGAAAACTTTCTCTTTTATTATCCTGTCGTAAGGGAATTCCCTGTGGCAAAACTTCTTGATATGCCGGGTGTGAATAGATAGAAAAAAGTTCCTGAAGTTGCTGATTTGTCATTGTTTCAAACACCTTCGTACTTTTGGAAAAAAAATACTGCATCAAATCCGGAGTGAGCACCGGATCAACGATCGTAGCATAAGTTCGCTTCGGTATTTTCACCCCGGCCTTTTCCTTTTGAGAAGATGCCTTAAAAAGAAATTGATATAAATTCTGGTGATCCGGTTTCTTATGATATACACGATAAAATCGTTCTTCTATATTTTCCAAATTAAGCGTGGCCGTCAATGCCGGTGCATCATTGGCAAACTGATAACCATCTATCACCTTTTTTTTAAACGGCTTAAACAAAAACAACGCTTCATACACTGCTATGCGCCGGGGATGAACGGCTATAACCATCCGATCAACACCAAAATATTCTCTGCAATAAAAAATCAGATATTTGCTCAGGTAAAACAAAATGGCTGTTGATTGTCCTTGATGATCTGACTTAACTGCAAGAGATGACACTTCAGCCATTCGTTTTCCTGCCTTGCGAAATTGGGACAGATCAACCAGAGCATCTACAGGCAACCCAAACTTCCCATCCCGAATAAGACTCATAGTGGCAACCACCTCACCATCTTGTTTTGCCACGACTGTTGTTGTAGAAGGCAGCGAATGATAAATCGTCACACGACGCTGGGATGGATCTAAAATAGTAATCCCTTCTTTGCGATATGTGTCATATAAGATGGCAAATGCCGCGTCCAAATCTTTTTGAGAATTAGCAATCTCGATAGAAAGTCCTTGGGGAAATTCAGGAAGATTAAGCATTTTTCGCATCAAACCATACCGCATCTTTTTAGGTAATAATCTTAGAAATCTCCCCATACGCCTTTTCATACCAGGTTTTGACATTTCAACGCCTCCATAATTTGAATAAACAGAACATTATTGGTTTTGCTGTGAGAATGCGATTGGTATCTAAAAAACTATATAATATATAATTCAAGCACGAACATTTGTGATGCGCTTGATTTTACAGATGCATTGTTATGGTAAACACACTTTTTTATTTATCATTTGCTGCGAAATTTAGTCATACATCATTTTTTATTAAATTCCACTATGTTTTTTTCTTGGTTCACAAAAATTGCTCATCAAAAATGATGAGAACAAGGCCGATATCTCTCTATAACTGCCACAAAAAAGAAAAACCCATTCATATAACAATACGCATATTATTGACGCCTGACCTTTACATAATTCATCAGCATGATATGCTTTTTCTTGTTCTTGCAGCGTTGTTTTATGATGGTGCCATTACAAATAGTAATATTTTTACAAATGACAACTTCTCACAGGAGAGATAATAATGGGTACAGACTACCCACCTGAAAAGATCATTTCTATTTTAAAAGCCTCCAGACTGTTCAACCAGTTTGATGAGAGTCAACTGATTCAACTCATGACTTTTGCAACAGTCGAACACTTTAAAAAAGGTTTTAAAATCATTCAAGAGAACAAACCCAACCAAACTATTTATATCCTCATCAAAGGTAGTGTTGATATTTTTGTGGGAGAAGAGCTGATATTAAAACTCAGAAGAAAAGGCGATATAATTGGAGAAATGAGCGTTATCACAAAATCTCCAACCACAGCTTCTGTCGTTGCTGCCACACCGGTAATCCTCTTTGCGATTCCATCTCAAAAAATTTATGCTTCCAGTCAGCTTGAGCTTCGCTCGCTCTGGTATAAACTGTTTTCCGATATTCTGGCACAAAAACTTTCCATGACCAATAGAAAGGTGGTTGGATTTCAGGAGGCCAGTGCAAATTTAGACCAAAAGAAGAGTGAACTCCTGCAAAAAACAATGATCCTGCAATCTGTCTTGGGAAGTATGGGAGACGGAGTGGTTGTTACCGATGGTATAGGGGGCATCCTGCATGCCAATGAAGCATTTGTCCAAATGATCGGAAATATTCAGATCCCAGCCCAAACAAAGAATTGGCCTGACAAAATCGGCTTTTTTAAACCGGACTGCCAAACACTATACCGGGTTCAAGACCTTCCCATGACTAAAGCCGAAGCCGGCATTCTTGTGGAGTCTGAAGAAATATATTTAAACAATGATAACCTCAAAGAAGGAATCTGGCTCCAGGCATCAAGCAGTCTTTTAAAAACAGATGATGGCAAACAATTGGCTGGCAGCGTGGTTGTTTTTCGAAATTATACAAAAAAGAAACAAGAAGAGCAGGCCTTAATCAAAGCCAAAGAAAATGCTGAAGCAACAGCAAAGGCAAAGTCTGATTTTTTATCTATTATGAGCCATGAACTTCGCACACCTCTGAATGGCATTTTGGGAATGTCCGATCTATTAAAAAATTCGTCTCTAACATCAGATCAGGAAAGCTGTCTTGACAACATAAGCCATAGCGGCCATACACTGCTGGCTAAAATTAAAAACATACTTTATTTCAACACCCTTGAATCCGGAGATGTTCAGCTAAAAAAAGAGACACTCTCTTTAAAAGATATTCTCGATACAACGATTAAATTTCATAGCCCGATTGCTCAAAAAAAGAAAGTAACCATTGTTGCAGATATCTGCAAAACTGCTGAAGCATCATTTATGGGAGATCCGGAAAAGATTATCATAATTATAAATAACCTTATGGACAATGCTGTAAAATATACAAACAAGGGTACCATTCACATCAGTGTTTCTGAAAAAAAACAAAAGAAAACTTCAGTTATGTTTCTTATTAAAATCAAAGATACTGGGATTGGATTATCCCAGGAACATGTCCAGAAATTATTTCAACCCTTTTTCCAGGCAGATACATCCTATAGTCGTCAATTTGAGGGAACAGGCATAGGGTTGGCTGTTGCCCAAAAATCAGTTGAAGTGATGGGTGGAAAACTGCAAGCTCAAAGTATTTTCGGAGAGGGATCATGCTTTAGTTTTACCCTGCTTTTATCAAAACTTGATAAAAAGATAGATAAACAGAAATTAACCACTCCGACTATGGATATCAAATCATTAATCAATAAAGATTATGCAACGCATCATCCTTTGAACATTCTGGTGGCTGAAGATAATAAAGTAAATCAATTGTTGATTAAAAAAGTACTGGCCAATCTTGGATACCAAGTTCACATATCAGAAAATGGGCTTCAAGCCTTTGAAGCTTGCAAATACAAAGCCTTTGATTTGATATTAATGGATATTCAAATGCCTGTAATGGACGGGATAGAAGCCACAAAAAAGATTTTAAATGAACCATCACAAAAACAATTCCCTGCGATCGTGGCCTTGACTGCCAATACTGCCGAAGGTGTCAAAGAAGACTGTCTGTCTGCTGGCATGATTAATTATATGACCAAACCGCTTAATGTTGAAACACTGGTGACCATTTTAGAACAACTACCCATGAAAAAAAAGTCATCATTATAATTCAAACATTACACATCCTGAAATTTTCCCAACGCAAATGCATTGAAAATTTGACACCTTACAGATATAGTTAAGTTTATGAGACTTAGAATCATTATCATGATACTTGCCTTATTTGCGTTCTTGTCTGCATCCACTGGCGGACTTTTATACTACTACTCTTTTAAGAAATCGGCATTCCAACAAAAAGAAGCCGATGCCTATTCCAGGCTAAACCTTTTATCTGACCAACTTTCCACCTATCTGTCTGAATATATTAAACCCGTAAAAACACTCTCTGGAATCAAAGAGCTACAAAATGCCCTTATAAACACGAACCTTGAAACCATCTTTCAAGCCAACCAGATTCTGGATAATTTCACAAAAAGTTTAAATGTTGAAGTCAGCTATCTGATGGACAAAAATGGGATCACCCTGTGCTCCAGCAATCGAAATGATAAAGACTCTTTTGTAGGTCACGATTTTTCTTTTCGTCCCTATTATATAAAAGCCATCCAGAAAACGCCTTCAACCTATTTAGCTTTAGGCACCACCTCCCAAAAAAGAGGGGTGTATTACTCTCACCCGGTGTATGGAAAAACCGATAATGATGTTATCGGCGTCGCCATTTTAAAAGCATCTGTGGAATACGTTGAAACAAAGCTTTTTCCTGTATCAAACGATATCCTCATGTTTGTTAGCCCAAAAGGCCTGATATTTATCTCAAACCATAAAGACTTAACATTTAATTTTCTATGGAAACCATCTGAAAAAAAGATAAGCCAGGTGATAGATTCAAAACAATTTGGAAATGGCCCCTGGACCTGGAGCAAATTTTCAATTGACCCGAATCAATATGTTCTTGATGTAAACAATACGCCCTATCTTTTCTCCAGTCTTGACGTAGCCAATTATACCGGCTGGAAGATAATAAATCTTAGAAACTATAAACAGCTTAAAAAACAAGTATCAAAGCCATTTGCAAAAATTTTGGGGCCGGTGATCTTCTCAATCTTGATTTTAACCGGGGTTTTAGTATTAATTCTCTACCAATTGGGCAGCCGGGAAATTACCAAACGTAAACGCGCAGAAAAAGAACTGAGGCTCAATGAGGAACGGTATCGACATATCTACCATAAAACACCGGTAATGCTCCATTCCATCGACACTGAAGGGCGGATCATCCGGGTATCCGACCATTGGGTAGAGATCATGGGATATCAAAGAGACGAGGTTATTGGCAGACAATTAACCGATTTTTTTTCCGAGGAATCCAAACGATTTGCCCTGGATGTAATTTTCCCGGAATTTTTCAGGACCGGCTTTTGCAAGGATGTGCCCTATTCCTACATTAAAAAGAACAACGAAACTATTGATACCATGCTATCCTGTTACGGAGTCAGGGATGACAACAATAATATTATCCGATCCCTGGCCGTAAGTGTAGATGTCACCGAAAAAAACAGAGCCCAGGAAGAACTTGAAATTGCATCAAAAAAATTATCGTTATACTCCTATGATCTTGAGAAACAGGTAAAAAAACGCACAGCTCAGTTTGAAACCGCTCAAAAAAACCTTAAAAAACTGTCCACAAATATCATTGCATCCCAGGAGAGAGAAAAGGCCCAAATGGCCAGAGAACTGCACGATCATTTAGGGCAGGTACTCACTGCTCTTCGCATTGATGCCGTATGGGTAAAAAAATTTTTAAGCCACATAGACAAATCTGCCAAAGACCGTGTGAAAAAGATGTGTTCTCTCATTGACGACACCATCAACGATGTCAGAGATATGGCCTATCGATTAAGACCAAGAGTACTGGATGATCTGGGCCTTGTCGATGCCTTAGAATCCATGCTCGCTGATTTTGAAAAACGGTCCAATGTCTCCTGCGTGTTTAAATATAAAAAAATTCCTAAAATAGATGATACACTTTCCACCGCCCTCTATCGGATCGGCCAGGAAGCGGTTACCAACGCACTCCGACATTCAGGTGCCAGCGCCATCACGGTTGAACTGACACCGGATGATACTGGCATCGTATTGTTAATCCACGACAATGGAAGCGGGTTTGACACCCAAAATAATAATAGTCTCAATGGCTTTGGCCTGGAAGGCATGAAAGAGCGGGCAAACCTGGTGGGTGGGAAACTGGAAATAACTTCTAACATATCACCCCATGCATCAAATGAGATTTCAAAAGGCTCAATTATATGCTGTAAAGTGAAAGTAAAAGGATAATCCATGATCAAAGTCTTGCTTGCCGATGACCATAGTATTGTTAGAGAGGGACTCAGAAGAGTCTTGGAAGAGAGCAAAGAAATTGAGGTAATTGCTGAAGCTGCAGATGGAGAAACAGCCCTGGATGAAGCCATGAAAAAAAAACCAGACGTAGCAGTGGTGGACATATCTATGCCGGGTATGGATGGGCTTGAGGTGGTCACAAGGTTAAAAAGCTATTGCGCCAATGTGCCTGTACTCATTTTAACCATGCATGATGAAGAGCAATATGTGATCCGGGCCATTGAGGCTGGCGCCATGGGATATGTCACCAAGCAGTCTGCGCCAGAACAATTGGTTGCCGCCGTAAAAAAGATTCACTCCGGGGGCAGATACCTGACGGAAAAAGCCAGCGAAGCTCTGGCGCTGAAGATCATCAGGGGAAATAAAAGTCAGAACCTCACCGAATCTTTGTCCATGAGAGAACTTCAGGTATTAAGGAAATTAGCCCTGGGTGCAACAAACAAGGAGGTCGCCATTTCCTATAATATCAGCGTTAAAACTGTTGATACGTATCGCTCACGAATCTTAAAGAAACTGGCATTAAGAAATAACGCCGACCTATCCCGCTATGCCATCCAAAACAAGCTGGTAGAACTTTAAAATAAACCACCCCTGATAAGGATGGGGATCTATCAGGGATGGTTTTGGTTTCTTTATAGCTGTAATAGGCTAAAGCAATAAAAAAGATAACTGTATCTTATACATGGCTTTTCTTAAATAATTTTTTGATGTTCTGAATCCATATACCGCTTAAAATATAAGAGTACAGCCAGGTTCCAAAAAGGATTGCAACAAAGGCCACAACAATATCTCTGGAACTGCCGTTAAGGGAGAATCCAGGCACATATCCGAAAAGAATAGGACCCAGATATAAAAATTTTGCAAATTTAAACGCACTGAAGGCTGTTCTCCACATATTGGCCTTTGCAATGGTCGCACCTGCAAACGCTGCAATACACACCGGTGGTGTTATGTTAGAATCCTGGGACAGCCAATAAACAATCATATGGGCGGCGATTTGATTCACCCCCAGGTGGGTCAAGGCAGGCACAGCCACAACTGCCGTAATCAAGTAGGCTGCTGTCACCGGAACTCCCATGCCCAAAACCAAAGAGGCCAGAGCCACCAGCAGAATGGTCAAAAGCAGTGACCCCCCTGCAAGTTGAATCATGATGTCGGCAAAGGTCAAAATCAGGCCTGAAAAGGTCAACACACCGATGATAATACCAATAATGCCAACTGTTGCACCTATTTTAAGGCTATTTTCAGTGCCTGCCCGTGAAGCTTCAATAAAACGTTTAGGACCAATCCGTGTCTCTTTTCTCACCCAGGAAATAACAATACAGGAAACCAGACCTAAAATGGCTGAATACCCGGGTGAAAAACCATAAAGCATAAAAATGGTGATAACAACTAAAGGGATGGCATAAAACCACTGTTTCTTAAAAATTTCCGTGGCTGAAAATTTAGATTTCTCACCCACTATATTGTGTTTTTTTGCTTCGTAATGAACCATGCAGAACACACTGAAAAAATACATCAAAGCCGGAAAGATGGCCACCAGCATGATTGTAGAATAGGGCACACCGGTTAGTTCTGCCATGATAAACCCACCGGCCCCCATGATGGGCGGCATGAACATTCCGCCAATGGATGCAGCAGGCTCTATTCCCCCAGCCACATGAGGTTTAAACCCTGCCTTTTTCATCATCGGGATGGTAAACATCCCTGTAGATACGGTATTGGCAATGGCTGACCCGGAAATGGAGCCAAACAGCCCGGAGGCAATAACCGACACCTTGGCCGGTCCACCAATTTTATGCCCCACTGCAGCCAATGGCCAATCAATAAAGAACTTCTGGGCCCCGCACTTTTCTAAAAACGCACCGAAAAGCACAAACAAAATCACATAGGTGGCCAAAACATTGGCCATGATACCAAATACCCCGTCACTTTTATAAAAAATACTGACACACAATTCAGTAAACGGGGCACCGGCATGGGAAATCAAATCCGGTGCATATTTCCCATAAACACCGTATGTTAGCATGGTAACACCCAAAATAACGAACACGTTTCCCACCACCCGCCGGGCAAGCTCAATACCGATCAACACGCCGATAATGGCAAATACCATATCAACTTGTGTCTCAGCCCCTGTCCTGTAGTTAATGGTTTCAAACATGAACATCCAATAACCGATGGATACGATGGAAAGCAAAATAAGGGCATAATCCACCACCCTCATGATGGTGGATTTGCTCTTATACGCCAGGAAGACAAGAATGTAAGTTATAATGACATAAACGCCTCTATGATACTGGGTTGCCATGGGCTGAATCACAGCAGCATAAGAATAAAAAACAACCAGGACCACAGAGCAGATATCAAAAAACACCTGTTCGAATCTATTTAACTTTTCGTACACGATTTGCCTTCCTTAGTTTATAGAATTATAAAAGTTTGCAATTTCTTATTTTAAGATACCTTTTTCTTTCCAGAATTTTTCAGCACCCGGATGAAATGGGGTTACGACACCATCAGCACCTGTGGCAAGAGCCATGTTCTTGAACGTTTTTTTCTGCTCCTTCATGTGGGCCAGGCCTTCATCTGTATAAATCAGAGAAAGCATTTCGTAGACAACACTATCAGGTACTCCTGAATTAGCTACCCAGAGAGCGGAATCCTGGAAGGATGGAGACTCATAGTCTACACCTTTATAAGTGTTTGCCGGAACAGCCAGTTTGGCAAAATACGGATATTTTTCATAAAATCCGCTGGCCTTGGCATCGGCATCCAGATTAACAAGGGCGATATCATTAGTCTGCGCCGCCATGATGACTGCACCACTGGGGAAGGCCGTAAACAGCCAGAAAGCATCTAACTGATTGTTTCCGAACGCCTGGGCTGCATCATTATAGCCCATGGCATTTCTTTCAACTGTATCCCATACACCCATGTGGGAGAAAAACAGCTCACAATTGGCAAATGCACCGGAGCCCGCATTACCCACGCCCACTTTTTTACCCGCAAGATCTTTAACACTGTTGATACCGGAACCTTTCCGGGTGACGAGCTGTGCAGGCGCACCATACAACCATGCAACCGCCAGGACATCTTCATATTTTTTGGCATCATTTTTCATCATACCGTTACGGCCAAGGTAGACATGACCGGAATAAACTACACTCATCTGCTGGGTACCTGAATTTGTTTTTCTCAAGTTTTCTACAGAACCGGCAGAAGATTGTGCCTGCACTTTAAATGCAGTTTCTTTCATTGGTTTGTAAACCTGAACAGCATTGGCAACCACCTGGAAAGTACCTCCGGCGGGTCCGCCACCAAAAACAACTCTACTCACAGCTGCTTTTTCTTCAACCTCGGACCCTTTTTTAAATACGCCTGACGTATAAAATCCCACAAAAATAAGTACCACTACCACTGCACCGATAACGGCTATCAACCCATTGTTCTTCATACGATCCTCCTTTTTTGTTTGATGTTAAGCCTAAAAACACAAGTATACTATTCAAAAGATACCAGAAAAAAGACAAGTGAAACAATTGGAAGATTTCTGATTGTTGTGTAGGTAATTTTCTTACAAAGATTAGATAAAATACAGCCTTCAAAGCTAAAAACAGACTATACGACTGAGATTTCAATTCGATTGCGCCCGTTTTCTTTTGCGCAATAAAGTGCATCGTCTGCCCTTTTGATCAAATCATCAATCTGATTTTTTTCACCATGATCCATTGTTGCAACACCAATACTTGCGGTCATCCAAATCATTCCTTCTTGTAAGGGCACCGGAGTATCAGAAATAATTAATCTTATCTTCTCACAAATTTGTCTTGCATTTTCCTGACCACTTTCAGGAAAAACTAACAAAAACTCTTCGCCACCATATCGGCCAACAGCATCATACGATCTCAATGAAGCCATCATCCGGCTACTCGCTTCACACAGCACAGTATCTCCAACCTGATGCCCGAATTTATCATTAATCTGTTTAAACCTATCCATATCAACCATGGCAATACTCAATTGTTTTTCATAGCGAATCGAACGGTTGATTTCTTTTTCCAACATAGAAACAATAGCGAAGCGATTCCACAAGCCAGTTAAAAAATCATGTGTTATCTGATATCTTAATTCATTTTGGAGTTTTATAATTCGTTTACCTGTATTCAGGCGCAACCTTAGCTCATTGGTATCCGATGGTTTAGAAATAAAATCATCAGCCCCGGCTTCCAAAGCTTCCAAAAGGTCTTTTTTCCGATTTTTACTTGTTAACAATAAGACATATACATACGAACCCTCAGACTGTGCTCTTATTCTTCTACAAATCTGCAAGCCATCCATTCCCGGCATGACCCAATCCAATATCACCAATTGAGGAGGATTTTCTGCCTCTAAAATTTTCATGGCTGCAGACCCATCCCCAACACAGATGGCTTCATAACCCCATTGGGTTATTCTATCTTCAAGCACCATCCGGGCGATGGCATCATCTTCTGCAATCAATATCCTCAACGCTATCTCTCCTGGAATTTTAGATGATATTTTTCATATTAATCTCGATTAGACTCTTTAAATTTAACTATATATTTGTTAATTCTTTTGTATTCATTCATTAAAGATCCAAAAACATCTTTGGCAAGCCCCATATGATTCTCTTTACCCAATTGTTCCAATTGGCCTGTAATCTTAACGCCTTGTTTTGCAGCAAGATAACTTAACATTCCTTTCAATTTATGAGCGGCTTTTTCAAGACCAAGAACATTTTGAGTGTCAATCATATGCTCTATTTCATCCATAATCTTGGGAGAACGATTTGAAAATTCTGTAAAACACCTTTTTAATAGGTCCAAATTATTGTCCATAATTTCAAGCAGAACATCCATCTCTATCGGCTCTTTAATATAACTTGTCGTTGGTGTTTTTTCTATAACAGTATCCAAAGAAGCCTCTTCACTCTCTACTTTGACATATTTACTGATTTTCTCAAATAAATCTTCTTTTTTAACTGGTTTGGTAAGATAATCATCCATGCCTGCCTCAATAAACTTTTCACGATCTCCTTTCATTGCATGTGCAGTAAGCGCAATAATTGGTATCGGATCGTCACCGGCTTCTTTTTCTCTTTTTCGAATTTCCCGGGTAGCTTCAAAACCATCCATTACTGGCATCTGACCATCCATAAGGATAACATCAAACGTTTCTCTTTTACTGGATTCCACCACCTGGGAACCATTATCTGCAATGACCACCTTAAACCCCATTTTTTTAAGCATGGTAGATGCCACTGCCTGGTTCATCTCATCATCATCCCCAAGAAGGACTCTAATCGTTTTTATTGATCTATCTGAAATAGAATATCGGGTAACAATCGTATTGGAAAGTTCATCGATACCTGCAGTTTTTCTACCCAAAACAGCACAAAGGCCTTCAAAAAGCTCAGACAGTTTTATCGGTTTTGAAAGGTAGGCTGAAAAACCAATTTCTCTAGCTCGTTTAGCATCTCCTTTTTGCCCCATCGAGGTCAGCATAACTAAAATAATATCGCGAATATCAGAATCTTCTTTAATCTTTTTCCCCAGGGTTTCTCCATCCATTCCAGGCATCTGCATATCTAAAATACCAATATGAAAAGGATCATTACACTTGGCTGCTTCATGAAGTTTTGCTAAAGCCTCAAACCCGCCTGAAGCTTCATCATGCCTGCAACCCCAACGTTTTAATTGCTGCGTTAAAAGCAATCGATTGGTCTCATTGTCATCAACAATTAATATCCGTTTTTCAAGAACTTCTTCTGGCAATGCCATGGGAAGTTCAACTATCTCAGATTGTTTTTCTAAAACCAAAGTAAACCAGAAAGTTGTTCCTTTTCCGTCTTCACTCTTGACGCCAATTTTTCCACCCATCATCTCGCAAAGCTGCATGGATATAGCAAGCCCTAATCCCGTGCCCCCATATTGACGTGTTGTAGAACTATCGACCTGGGAAAAAGATTGAAACAATCGATCAATTTTATCTTCAGGTATTCCAATACCTGTATCTTTAACCTCAAACCGAACCATAAGATTTGATTGATCTTCACTCTCCAAAGAAGCATGTATAACCACCTCTCCTTTTGAAGTAAATTTAATGGCATTTCCTGCTATATTCATTAAAATTTGACGTAACCGAACCGGATCACCCAGGACATGGATGGGAAGGTCATGATGTATAAGACTTACCAACTCTAAGTTCTTGTCAAATGCTGTTATGGACAAGATATCACTTACGTCTTCCACTGTTGTCCTCAAATTAAAGTCTATCTTTTCAATCTCTAATTTTCCTGCTTCAATTTTAGAATAATCAAGGATATCATTAATCACTCTTAATAGAGAATCAGCACTCTTGTCTATACGATTAGTGTAATTATGCTGTTCATCATCAAGTTTTGTACCCAAAAGCAACGAGGTCATGCCTATTACACCGTTCATTGGGGTACGAATTTCATGACTCATATTTGCCAGGAACTCACTTTTGGCTTTACTAGCAGACTCTGCTTTCACCATTGCGTCTCTTAACTTATTCTCAACTTTTTTTCTAGAATCAACTTCATCTTTTAATTCAACATTTCTTGTATTTAAAAGTTCTAACTGATGCTCTCTGAATCGTTTAAATAAGTAAAGACCAAACAAACCAATAAAATAAATAATAAAATGAACAGCAAAAAGCTTAATTTTTGAATATTTCATCGTATCGATGTAAATCCCGGCCGGAATGGTGACACTTATACCTCCACGTATTTCACCCAATTTATAACCTTGTTTAGCATGACATTTCAAACACCCTTCTTTTATATATAGTGGCTCCATATGCCTAAACACTGCATCCTCTTTTATAAACTCTGTTAGATCTGCCGTACCTTTCTTAAAAAGGTGCAACGCTTTTGTTTCCCATTCATCTGAAATATTCTCAGGTCTAAGAGGCGTTAAGCTTGTAATATGATATTGGATATTATTTTCAGCTCTGGCAATTTGGGCAATCTGACGTGTCATAAATGCCGGATTAACCTGGGTCAATCTCAATCCATCTTCTTTGGAAGTAATGTCTCGCTGGGGGACCTCTAAATACGGATTGGGCTGTGTCTCTTCAGTAATAGGGACATAAACTCTTCCATGCATTGCATTCCACAACCTTGTTGTCTCTATCTCTTTAAAAAACGAACTGCCTATACTTTTAGTAATTTGGAAAATGTTAGTATTAACGGTATGAATATTTGAGATTAAAGAAAATAAAATAACCACTGTCCAGAAAATTATAATAAAAAAGAAAATGTTCTTTTTAAGAATCATCTAACCTCCAAAGAGAGCAAATAATTTATTCCTGATTTTTTGGTAAGTTCAAACTGCTTATTTTCATATAATGTTTTTTTCAAGGCGGTAACACACATCAACCGCCAAACAAAAAATAATATCCAAAGGCAAATGCGCTTGGATGGTCTGATCAAACAATAATTTAGCTTCACTGGAAAAATCCTGGTCCCCTTTCCAATATAATACTGCCACGGGGATCGTGGGGGTAATCTGAAATGAAAAGGAAGCATCTGCCAGACTAAGTGCTTTCCCATCAGCTTTTTTACATGCACCTGTAAACAAAGATAGGTCATCTCCAAATCGTTGGGTAAGTGTTTGAGTGGGAATGGTATGCGGACCTCTGAAAAACCCTGCTCCACCAGGAATATCTTTTTGGGATACCCATTTACCGGATGGTTTTATATCCTTTGATTTCATTAAAAAATATAAAATAAATAAATCAATAAGGCCATTATAAACAGGTGATTCAGAATGCTTTGGAAAAATCTTGTATTCTATAAGATCGACAACATATTCATATCCCCAAATGCTTACCTCATATTGATTAAGGGCAGTATCAAATTTACACCGAGTTCTTGATACAACTTCTTGAACATCGCAATTCTTTAAATCAATAAAATTAGTTATATCTACAAGGTTATTCATTACATCCTTATCATTTATTAAAAGGAGAACTTATCCCAAAATTTAAAAGCTCCAAGATGATGACTCCCCGGAATAAAGGGACTTACTTCTGGATATTCTTCTATAAATTGTCTTTGAAATGCAATTCGTTTTCTATTAGAACTGTTATGAATATCCGCTGCCCGCCGATATCTTAGATAATATACATCATAATTATTCATATGTTGCTGACTTTTATGTTCCATAATGAATTGAAAATTATCTTGAGTATATTTTAACAAGGCTTCAAAAGCAGCAAGATAGTTAATGCGACTTTTATGGTGTTCAATTACATTTTGGTCTGAATAAAATGTCCTGATAGCAAAAATCCATGCCAGATTTTTACGATGAAAAAATTCTTCATGGTCTTCTGCGAACCGAACCAAATCATCAATCTCTTTCTGATTTTTTTTTACCATCTCTCTGAGTCGGCCAATCAACGATATGGTAGACTTAATGTCGGCAATCCTTGACTGGACCATACTTAAGCTATCTAATTTGCCCGATGCGTTATACAAATCAGTGGTTGTTTTTTTGATATTGTCATTAAGCTTTAGAATCTGTTTGAGAATGGGGGGGGTGTTATCTTCCGGAGGTTTATTATTTTCAGAGACGTATAAAAACACCCCAACGCCTAAGGAGAATAAAATAACCACCGCAACCCCGGCAAAGATAATCCTGTTTTTTCCCTGCATTTTAAAAATCACTCAAAACATCCTTCTATAGTTATTTTTTGAAACTATTCAGTTGGTTTCTTCAATAAACGAATCCAGTTACTCATTTAATACCAGAGAAATGATATCGTTAATCGACCGTTTCAAACCCGGAATTTTACTTGCACTTTTACCCGCGACATTCAGCAGTTTTATTTGAAACTGAGGCATCCATGCCCGAAGCACTTTAGAGGGATTCTTTTCTGTTTCAAGGTCAATGTGCAGCCACGGTTTTTTATGCGCTTTTGCAAAGTTAATAGCGTCAATAGCCGGTTGGGCCAACTTGCCAAAGGAAAAAATAACCGTACCATCTGTTTCCAATACATTTTTTTCAATATTTTCTTCGTTCTCACCTTCATCCTTGGTTAACTCAATAATATCACTCAATTGTTCATTAAGGACATTTAATTTCTCGTTACTGCCTGCTTGTTTTCTCATACCCTTAAAGGTATCAACGCTCGCACCTGTAATGGCAGCAGTCAGATTTTCAAGGGTGGTAATAAGGCGTTCAAATCTTTCTCCCAATTGTTCGAATTGGGCTGTATCCATAGGAGACATAGCAACTGCTGCCCCTGGCGCCCCTGCTGCCAAAGGTTCGCCATCCAATGGTTCACCACCGAGTTTGACTCTAATTTCCTCTTTGGTCATTCCACTGGTTTGATAATATCCGTAGATTTTTTTGACTAGGTCCTCGGCATCCGGGGGATATTCTTTAACCCCTTCATGTTCCACAGGATCTGGGAAAAATTCTTCAAACCGACTCAGATATTCACGAATAGTACTTGACGATACATCAAGAGATTTGGCCATTTGAGCGATTGATTTCATTCAATTTTCCTTGGAGTAAAGATTTAATAATACTACAATGAGATGTCTTGTCCTGCAAAAAGGAATGTTATTTTAATAAAATATTGAAAGTTAATTATTATTTATATAAAAATTTGTCATGAAATTCAATATTTTTCTTAAAGTTATGTTTTTCTTATTGCTCAAAAAATCCTTGAGAAAAATCAGATAACAACGTAGAGTTAGTTTATCAGTCGCCTAAATTTTCAGGCATGATATTTACAGATCAAATTATAACGATGTATTCATTAGATGATATTGAGAACGACAACCTAAATTAGCGGGTTTTTCATATACAGCCCGGATAAGCTTTATGAAAGGCAAATATGGCGGAAAAGTTTGATCATACCGTATTAATTGTTGATGATGAAGAACAGGTCGGAAGAGCATTGGGTCGCCTAATGAAAAGCATCGGTGTCAAATATGTATATATGGACTCTGGCGCTGCAGCGCTTGACAGGATCAAAACAGCAACAAAACCCTTCTCCCTCATTTTATCAGATCAAAGAATGCCCCAAATGGAAGGGTCTGTTTTTTTAGAAAAAGCAAAAGAGATCGCACCGGATACCATTCGGTATTTAATCACAGGGTATGCAGATGTCGATGCGGTTACAGATGCGGTAAACAAAGGTTCCATCCACAGATATATTGGCAAACCCTGGGACAACAAGATACTGGCAGAGACCGTCAAGTCCGGTTTAGAACAGCATGAACTCATCATGGAAAACAACAAGCTGTTCGTCCTTGCTAAAGAACAGAATGCCAAACTTTATACACTGAATACAGATTTGAAAAAAAGCGCCGCAGTTCATCAAAAAGCCATTATTCAAAAAGACAAACAAATCAAAGAACTCAATGCCCTCTTGGAAAGAGGCTTTGAAAATAGAAACTATATCAATGAAATGGAAGCACTTCTAAAAGAGAGCCAGATGCTTGAACATGAAAAATTAAATTCACTCTATGTGGCGACCATTGCTGAATTGTATGAACAATTCCAGGACATTGCTACCCGTAATGGTTTTGAAATGCCGGATAATATTCCAGGAGACTAATATGTCAGATAATAGTGAATATGGCATCCTGGTTGTGGATGATGATGAACCGATTGTAAAAAATATGCGTCGGGTTCTTCGACGAAAAGGGTTTACCAAGTTAGTCTCTGCCCTGAATGGCGAACAGGGAATCAAGTTACTGGAAACCACACAGTCTCCTTTCTTTTTAATCATGTCTGACCAGAGAATGCCGGGCATGTCTGGCAGTGAATTTTTAGAAAAAAGTATTCTTTTAAGTCCGGAATCCAGACGTCTGTTGATCACTGGCTATTCAAACTTTGATGCAATCATTGATGCGGTAAACAAAGGAGAAATCCACCAGTATCTCTCCAAACCCTGGGACAATGACGACCTTTTACTCAGGATAATGGGTGAACTTGATACCTATAAAAACTTTCAAGAACGAAAACGCATGTACAATGTCACCAAACGCCAGAATGCTAAATTATTTGACCTGGCCGCCACCCAGAAAAAAGAACTTCAAAAATTTGCGGGTACACTTCAAAATAAAAAAGAAGAAGTGGAGACATTAACTCACGGACTCAAAGATGCAAAGGAACAGGCAGAATTTAAAGAAGTTTTCCTAGGTCTTGACGAACTGCTTTCCAGAACCATTACCATGAATAAAAACAATCTTGCCGCAGCATTTAAAATTGCCCGAAAAGAAATCAATGCCATGATGGAAACCATTTATGGAGACCATGGTTTTTCTTTTTCCATGGATGGAACAGCCAGTGCAAACATGGAGGTAGATGACCTGGCAGATGAAATATTTGACATTATTGACCAGGTGATTGAAAATGTTGTGATTGCTGTTGAACCCCGCTTGTTTGGTATTGGATCAGAACCGACAGCCGGCGTAGTTCTTGATGATTATAAACAGGTACCAGATTTTGATGAACTGGCCTTTAATGATGGTTTTCTCACTAAAGGTGAACAGGAAAAAGCATTAGTAGAATTAGAAGAGAAAGAAGCTGAGTTAGCCACAGGACTCACCATTGACAAAGTCCTGGTGAAAAATGATTTTTTACGGCGCCAGGATTTAAGCCGTATTTTTGCAAAACTTGCAATGATCGAAACCCGGCTTTTGGATCGAGAACTGGCTAAAATAATTGTTGACCGTGAAATAGCCACAAAGAAAGATGTGGATCGTGCCTTTAAAAAACAGTTAAACAATTTTGAAGACAGTGGCGTTGCAATGCTCATGGCTGATATCCTGGTAGAATCAGAAGTGCTTACCCAGGAAATCAGAGACGAAGTCATGGCTGCCCAGGACCGGACCGGTAAAAAGAAAGGTGCAATTGATCAAAGCTCTCAATTTTCCGCTGAATTTGGTGCCTTTGTGGATCTTCAAATTTCTGAGGACCGTGTTCAAGCATGGATGCGAGTCCCTAAATCAGTGCAAGGAACAACGGATGTAGAACCGGTAAAAGCCTTAATAAAAAAACGCGGGATCTCTTATGGCATCGTCCCGGATATAGATATTCGCAAATTCCTAAAAGAGTGTACCGATCCCCATGAGAAATTTGTTGTGGCACAGGGTATCGCTCCCAGTGTTGGAAAACCAGCACAAATCGAATACCACTTTAAAACCGAATCAGAACAAGCGGGCGTAATCAATGAAGACGGCTCCATTGATTTTACATCTAGAGGAGAGTCTCCCTTTGTAAAAAAAGGCCAGCTGCTAGCCGAAAAAATCCCCATGGAATTTCCCAAATCCGGAACAGATATTTTTGGAGAAACTCTTTTAGTGGGCGATGTCGATGATGTTCCCCTTGAAGGAGGAGAAGGTGTTGAATTATCCGAAGACGGCTTAAAAATCACCTCACTGATTACCGGCCAGCCAAGTATGGATATCAAAGGCATTATATCTGTACTTGAATCCTTCACTGTAAATGGCGATGTAGACTTTAAAACAGGCAATATCAACTTCAACGGAAATGTCGTTGTCACTGGCACTGTAAAAGAAGGGTTTATCGTTGAATGCGAGGAACTTACAGCCAATGAGATCAATGGCGGTATCGTCAAAATCCGGGGCGATCTCAAAGTATCCAACGGAATCGTCAATTCACAGATTCAGACGGAAGGCAGTGTTCAGGCAAAATTTTTAAACAAAACAAAATTATTCGGATATGGTGATATGATGATCACCAGAGAAATCATGGAGTCCTATATTGCCATCAGTGGTGCATTAAGCAATGAAGCCGGGAGAATCACCGCCAGCCAGGTTGCGGCAAGGGGAGGCATGAACTTAAAGCAGGTCGGCACAGAGAAAGCTGAATATTCAACGATTAAAGCGGGCGCTGATGACCATATCAAATGGATCTCCCAAAAATTTGATACACAAATTGACGAAAAACAAAAAGAACTGGATCTGACCATAGCACAGAAAATTGATCACGATGAAGAATACAACACCCTGCATGTTGATATCGCTAACCAGACCTTTGCCCAGGAGAAAATCACCAAGAAAATTGATTTTTTGGAAAATAAAATTGGAGAAGTAAAAACAAAAGAAGAAAAAGAAAACATTGTAAAAGAATTAAAAGATCTTGAAGCCACGGTTCAAAAATCTGATGAAAGAATCAAAGCTATTTTTGAAGAACAAGATATCGTCCAGCAAAAAGCCAACGCGTGCGAACAAAAAATTGGGACACTCAATGAAGATATAAAAGGCATCCAAAGAGAGAAAGACAAAATAATCGGATACCTTGAAAAAGAAGACCCAATTCCAGAATTAAAAATCACCAAAAAGGCATATACAGGCACACGCCTTACCGGTACTCTGGCATCCATGATATTAAAACAGGACATGGGGGCCTCCAAATTTGAAGAGATAGACTCGGACAATCCAGATGCCCCCAAACAACTCATCCATAAAACGATAACCCTGTAAAGGATTTAAACCATCGTCCAGGAAAACTTACATAAAATCATGGTGATTGAATCCACCACCGATTTAAGAGAAAGAATGCACACTCTTTTATCAAACCATGGATATTCAGTAAACAGCGTTAATATCTCTTCTGAAGCACTGGAGGAAATTGAAGCCTCAAAAAAAACACCATATACCCTTATTATTTCAAGCTACATGATGCCAAAAATGAAAGGGGATGTTCTCCTAAAAAAGGCCAGCAAAATCGCACCGAATACCCAACGCCTTATGATCGCCGACACCTCAGACCTTGAAACCATGGTCAGCGCCATCAACCAGGCCGGCATTCATGCCTGCCTGACCTTACCATTCATAGATGAGGATTTTCTTATCCAGGTCAAACATTGCTGTGAACAATTTGATAATAACCTCAAACAAAAAAACCTTACACGGATTACCACACGCCAGAATAAACAATTGTTCCAGATTGCCAGCAATTATAAGAAAAAAACAGATCGATATGCTGCTCAAACCAAAAAAAAAGATGCAGAAATACGGGTGCTTGAATCCAGGATCAAATCTGCTGGTGGCAACCTGGGTTCTGATAAACCCTTAACCATAGAAAATATTTTAGCCAAACGAAAAATCACAACTTCCCAGAAGAATCTCTATGACCAATTTTCTATTATTAAAGATGAAATCAAACATATTTTTGAGACCGCTACCTTTCAGGATGATATCACTGTCAAACCCATTTCATATTCTGAAGCTCAAACTTTTAGCCTCATCAAGCATACTAAAAAAGATATCACAAAAAAGCTCTGGCCCTTAGCCTGCCAGATCCTTAGTCAAGATAAAAAGCCTTCTATAATATCTTTTGATGAACCCGACGAAGAAATTATACTGGACGAATATTTTAAAATTACACTTTCAGATAATAATACCAAAGCCAATATCAAACTGAAAAAACCAGACACAGATTCATTGGTCGCCGCCCATGTCCGACAATTTCTTGAAAAACACAAGGTTATAAATGGCGTAAAAAATGATTCCGATATCGCATCCTGGCTGTGTGATGCAACCCCGGAAGACGAACCCTTCATCGTTGCCCAGGGCAAAGAAGCCAAACATCCTAAAGATGCCCAAATTCGATACCATTTCCCCACCGATTTTCTTCATGCAGGAAAAGTGAATCAAGATGGAAGCATTAACTTCCAGGACCGAGGTGAAATCCCGCATGTACAAGAAGAAGCATTCCTTGCAGCTAAAATTTTTGCCGAAGAGGGCTTTCCAGGCATATCGGTGTTAGGAAAAGAAATTCCTGTTGAAGAGCCCGAGGACATCACTTTTTCTGCAGGACCCGGAACCCATATATCTGAAGATGGGATCAGAATTTATGCCACCGTTGCCGGCCAACCCCATTTAGATGCGTTGGGGAATATTTCTGTCTGCCCGGAATATCAATTAAAAGGCGACATTGGCTTCGAGACCGGAGATGTAGACTTTGATGGTAATGTTGTCGTCAGCGGTACTGTAAAACAAGGATTTAAAGTCAAATGTGCATCACTGACTGCCAATGAAATCCAGGGCGCAGAAGTTGATATTTCCGGAGATCTGAATGTATCGATGGGAATCGTTGATACAGAATTGGTAAAAGTAAAAGGCAATGTACAAGCAAAATTCATTCACAATTCAAAAATTAATGCCTTTGGTGATCTGATCATCCAAAAAGAAATTATTGATTCAAAAATATTCCTAAGTGGTGCCTGCATTAACAAAGGCGGATCCATCATCAATTCTGAGATCTCCGCCAAAATGGGTATAGATGCAGGGTCCATCGGTAATAAATCCTCAAAACCCTCTATGCTTACTGTTGGAGTAGATGAAAATACCAACCGGCTGGTGGCCAAGGTAGACGCGAAACTACATGTCAATAACACCGCCATCAATGAGCTTGCCCAAGAAGTTAAGGAACTTGAAAAAGAAGATCAGGCTTTGCATGCAACGATCTCAACGCATGCCTTTGTCCAGGATCAAGCCCAGACACGATTAAAAGATATTGAAAGCAAAATAGAAAATCTAAAAGCCTCTGGAAATATGTCCGCCTACCAAAAAGTATCTAAAACCGTGGAAGAAATCCAAAAAAATGCTACAGAAGCAGAGGAAAAGATTAATCAAGGGTTTGAACGTCAAGATGAAATGGAAATGGAAATATCCCAGAAAAAAGGTCGGATAAAAGAATTTATTGATGAAAACAACGGTTTTGAAGATGAAAAAAAACGACTACGTGAATTTTCCGAAAGAGACAAACCCTTACCCGAAATAAAAGTTGCTGGAAAAGCTGAATCCGGCACTAAATGCTTTGCCCAAAATTCAGCCTTAACACTTTATAACTCATCTTCTCACTGTAGAATAAAAGAAATCGCTAAATCCCATGATGGTGTTGGCGGTATCCAGTTTTATGATATGGAAATTACCAACTATTAAATCTATTGCCCAGGCAAGACAATCTTAAATGTAGTCCCTTTGCCCACAGTACTTTCTATATTAATTTTTCCGTTATGCTCCTCAATGATATTATAAGCGATATTCATACCCAATCCGGTACCTTTTCCAATCTCTTTTGTCGTAAAGAACGGATCGAATATCTTGGACAGATTTTCAGGGTCAATTCCACAGCCGGTGTCAGAGATCGTAATCACTACATTTTTGTCTTCAGCCTTGGTCTGAATTTTAATTTCCCCTTTTTCTTCAATCGCCTGACCTGCATTCACTAGAATATTAATAAATACCTGATTAAGTTTTTGTGGAAAGCCTTCCACCATTGGAATTTCACCCAACTCTTTTATCACCGTTGCTTTATATTTTAATTCATTATTAACAACATTTAACGTGGATTCCAGGCCTTTATTAATATCAATTAACATTTGTTTATCATTGCCCGGATGGGCAAAACTTTTTAAGTCCCCAACTATTTTTCCAATCCGGCTGGTCCCTTCTTTACAATCTTTTATCAACTCCGGAATATCTTCTCTGATATAATCAATTTCAATTTCTTCCTGCTTTTCCACAATGGTTTTGACTTGCTTTTTATTTTCATCAGAAAGACTTTCAAAGCCTTTTTCATTCAAAGATTTAACCAGACCCAAATATTGATCAAGCAAAACGTCCAGATCCTGGATATAATCATGTAATGCATCCAGATTACTACCCACAAAT
This sequence comes from Desulfobacula sp., assembly GCA_033852015.1. Taxonomy (GTDB): domain Bacteria; phylum Desulfobacterota; class Desulfobacteria; order Desulfobacterales; family Desulfobacteraceae; genus Desulfobacula. The sequence goes on along the minus strand of JAWSVH010000043.1, from coordinate 9,993 downwards.
CCGATTGGATTGTTTATTTCATGGGCAACCCCGGCGGCAAGCTGACCGATGGAAGCCATTTTCTCAGACTGCAATATATGAGATTGTGTTGCCTTCAAATCTGCCAGAGTTTTGTCTAACGTCTTATTTTTAGTGATCAGCTCTTCTTGCATATCATGATGCTGACCTTCAAGTGTGACGATCCTTTCCCCTGTCTTAATTCTGGACCGCAATTCATCTGGTTTAAATGGTTTAATAATATAATCATCTGCTCCTGCCTCAAACACCTCTACAAGATCTGTCATTTTATCTTTTGCTGTCAGCAGGATGACATATGAGTATGTTTTTTTCCCAGATTCCCTGATTTTTTTACACAGTTGGATACCATCCATCTCCGGCATCATCCAGTCTGAAATAACCATATCGGGCTTGTGTTCCAAAAACTTATCCCAGGCTATCTTTCCATTTTCTGCCTCAACAACCTCATGGCCAATATTTTTCACAGCTTTTTTAACCAAAAGTCTTGATACGTAATCATCTTCTGCAATAAGTATTTTCATATATTACCCCAATCAAGTGTATTGATATATGCTTCAAATTTTTGACATTCATTTTCCAATTGTATCAAATTATCCTGCATGGATTTTATATCCCCCAAATCTGAGTTATTCTCAAACTTAAGTGCCACAGCACTGATTTCATCTGCTCCGATATTTAATGCAGACCCTCTCAGAGAATGGGAATGCTGAGTCACTGATTCAAAATTTTTTTGTTGAATGAATGCTTTTATTTGAGATATTTTTTCCGGTAAAGTTTTAATAAATTCATTTAGCAACATCTCAAGGAAAGGCTTATCATCCATTGCCCGCTCAATCGCTGCAGGATAATTAAAGACACCCGTTTGGGGCTTTAGCTGTTTACCAGGCAAGCTCTGAGGTATCTTTCTATCAAGTTTTTTCACGAGCACTTTAACCCATTTTTCCACTAATTTTGATAGACTCTGTGAATCCAACGGTTTTAAAATATAATCGTCTGCGATGGTTTCCTCATCTTTTTTCAGACCATGATCTGTCATAACTATAATAACTATTTCACCTGAGTTTTCTTGCTTTTTTACATTTTGTATTTCTTTCAGAATCTTTAAAATTTCAGGCTCTGGCGAATCAGAATCAACCAGGACAACTGCATAACCTATTTTTTGTAAAATCTTTATTGCCTGATCTTTATTTTGTACAACTTGAACCATATATCCTGCCTGATTCAATACTTTATTAATGATCTTTCGATTCACAAGAGTCGGTTCAACCAGAACAATATGAAATTGTTGTTTTTTACTTTCTCTTAAAAAATGACGTGTAATAATTTTTTTAGATCCTTCACTCTGCATCGCAAGAGCCGTTGTCATACAATCAAACAAAAGAGAAGGATCGACAGGCATCGGCAAATATCCTTCCACGCCAATTTTACCAAGCCGTTCCACATCTCCTCTTTTCCCTTGAGCTGACAACATAATCAAACATGTTTCAGCCAGTTTAGGGATACCCCTGATCTTTCTTGCCAAAGACTCACCATTCATACCCGACATCTGCATGGCGATTAATACAATATCAAATTGTTTTTGAGATTTTTTTAAAGGATCAAGCTTTTCAAGAGCTCGATCACCGTTGACTACTTCTTCAAACTGGGATCCCCATCGTTTTAAAGACTCTTTTAAAATAGCTCTGTTTGCTGCATCATCGTCCACAACAAGCACTCTTTTATGTTTTATACTTTGGGGAACTCCCACAGCAACAGGAGTATCGACCTGTTGTTTTTCAAATTGCAAAGCAAACCCAAAAAGACTTCCTTTGCCCGGGGTACTTTTCACATTTATTTTTCCACCCATCAAATGAACAAGCTGGTTTGAAATACTTAAACCAATACCCACACCACCATATTTTCTAGTGGCTGTTGCATCTGCCTGGGAAAAAGAGTTAAAAATAGTTTCAAGCTGATCTTTTTTTATGCCAACACCTGTATCTGCCACTTCAAATGTTAAAATCGCATCTGTTGGACTTTGTGAACTACAACCAACTGACACTTTAACTTCCCCTTTTTCAGTAAATTTTACCGCATTCTCCAGTAGATGAATTAAAATCTGCCGCAATCGCTCAGGATCGCCTCTAAGAAGCGAAGGAACCTGTTCATGAACAAAAAAGATGGTTTGTAACCCTTTTTTGTCCACCCGTGGAATAATCTCATTTTTGACTTCTTCCACCGTGGTTCGCAGATCAAAATCGATAACCGAATATTCTATTTGACCAGAATCGATTTTTGAAAAATCAAGAAGATCTGAAATCACTGACATAAGGGCACCTGAACTACTTTTTAAGATATCAACAAACTCTGTTTGTTCTCTATTTAAAACCGTATTTTCAAGAAGATCCAACACACCTAAAAGACCATTCACTGGTGTCCGAATTTCATGACTGATATTGGAAAGAAAATCCTGTTTTGCCCGGTCTGCTTCCAAGGCCTTCTGCCGTGACAAAACAAGCTCGGTAATATTCTGGAGTGTCACCACCATGCCATTGTATTGTCCATCATCACTTTTCAGTGCATTTGCACTTAATCTAATATGTATATTTTGTCTGTTTTTGGTTTTCCGAATGGTTTCCATGCCGGAGACCATCTTTCCAGCAATGACATCTTTAACTGCTTTAAGCGTTTGTTCTTTACTATTTTCAGGTATAAAATCAATCCGTTTGCCCAGCAACTCTTCTGATTTCCAGCCAAACACCCTTTCAAAGGCCGGATTTACATACCAGGCCAATCCATCCTTGTTATAGGCAACAATGGGATCTCCACTACAATCAATTATTTTTTGTAGTTCCTCACACGTTGGATTTGCACCAAAAAATTTAATAGCCAATTATCCTCTTGAGATCATTGCAACGTTAATATCTCTTTTTGCCACAATAATATTTTTGATTCCAACCCCAAACTGGCAAGATATTGCCGATCAAGACCATCTATTTCTTCCGGATTATCAAGTAAGGACGATCCATTTCGTTCTAACCGGTCAGCAACATGAATAATTCCACATAATTCAAAACTATCAACGCCTAATTTATTCGGTTCATGGTGAAAGGCAATACCCTCAACAATATTTTCCGGCAATCCCCAAAGTCCCAATAGATATGCCCCTACTTCCGCATGGCTCACGCCAAACACTTGTCTTTCTGCTTTAAAAATCGCCATTTTTTCATTTTTTTCCAAAGCAACAACAGTTTTGTATTCATCTTGAAAATACTGACATAATAAAAGTTTGCCTAAATCATGAAGCATTGAAGCCATCAAGATATCTTCTATAATTTCCTTATCCATTTTCTCAAGGACGGCAATACGTTTTGCAATTACGCCCGTTCTTATAGAATGGTTATGAATATCGTCCTCTGAAATAATGGACATAGTACTTTTACTGAGCTTAGAAAATATCTCTATCCCCAAAACAAGAGTTTTTATCACATCCATTCCTAAAAAAGAGACCGCATCCTTCGTACCTGAAATATGACGACTCATTCCAAAAAATGATGAATTCACCATCTGAAGAACCTTTGCCGTCATTCCCATGTCTTTTGCAATAATATCACTCACTGTTTCAACACAGGCCTCAGAAGAGTTAAGCTCTTCCATAATCTGTAAATATACGGTGGGAAGACTTGGGATCGTTTCGATCCCGCCCAAAAGATCCTGCAGTACTTGTTGATTTAAAAAATCGCGAAGCGAACATGCCCGGGCAATTGTTGCTATCAAGATCGCTGTTTCACAAGGTTTAGCAAGATATTGATGGGCAGACTTTACAGATTTCATAACCATTTCCTGGTCTGAATATCCCGACAAAATGATTCTCACCAACATGGGATATCTTTCCTGGATAATTTTCAAAAGAGTTGCCCCATCCATTTGGGGCATACGCATATCTGTAACAACAACATCAAAAGATTCTTTTGCAAGAAGATCAAGCGCATTTTGACCGCCTTCTGCGAACTCCATATCCCATTGTTTTCTTTCGGGTCTTAAACTTCTTTTAAGCCCTTTGAGGATATTTACTTCATCATCAACAAACAAGATGCGCTTTTTCATGGTTTGTTACCTTGAATTGGTTATCTTTTAAAAGATGAAATTGGTCTATGAAACAATATGGCTGCTATTTTTTTAAAGATATTCTTTGCTTACTATAAAAAAAAACCTTTTAATATACAAGCAAATTATAGCCCTTTCCCTTGAATTGAAGATCGCTCAAGCAAACGATTTATACTGTCAACATATGCTTTATTCTGACAGGGTTTGGACAAATAGTCTAAAAACTTATCTTTTTGTGTTAAAGAAATAATAGATTCAAGAAATTCAATATTTCCTGAAATAAAAAGTATGGGAACATCCATATTGGATTCACGAATCGTATTGTACAAGTCCATTCCATTTGATCCACCAGGCAAAAAATAATCAAGGCTAATCAAATCGTATGATTCTTTTGTAAGAAAAGTCATCGCCATGCTGACATTCTGAGCGATGTCCACTTCATGGAAGAACGGCTCACTTTCCAGGATCATAGATTGAACATCAAAGATAGATGGCTCATCTTCTACAATTAATATTCTTTTATTTTTAACTAAAGTTGATTTTTCGATCTCAACTTTTTCTTCTTGGGTTAAATCCCTTTTAATCACCGGGAAATTTATTAAAAAACGAGTTCCCTTATCTATTTGGGATTCAAACCGGATGGTGCCCTTATGCTTTTCAACGATTTTTTTGACATTAAACAGACCATATCCCGTACCTTTAACAGAGATATCATATGCGTCTAAAATATCTTTGTCATTTTTCAGGGTAAACGTTGGTGTATAAATACTGTTTTGATGTTCCAGAGGAATGCCACAACCATTATCAATGACTTCCATCAGAATATTTTTTTCGTCGCAACTGGTGCGAAGAATTAATTTTGAAATATGTGTTTTACTCATGGCATGGATCGCATTATGAATAATATTAACCAATGCATTTTCAATCATTCCCGGATCTGCTAAAAGTTCCGGTAGAGACTGTGAAAAATAACGAGCAACCTCAATTCCTTCAAGATCTTTTTTAAGCAAATTCAGTACAAGATCAATTTTTTCATTTAAATTAAAATAGTCCTGTCGGGGTTCCTGATCTTTTGCAAACACCACTAGATTTCGGGTTAAATTCCGCCCTCTTTTAGTCTGTTCAAGAATCAGTTGAAAAGTCTTACGGTCTTCTGGATTTTCACACTCTAAAAGGCTGAGCTCTGTATTGCCCATAATAGCACCCAGAATATTATTAAAATCGTGAGCCATTTTCCCGGCAACCTGTCCAATCAGAGCATATTTTTCCTGTTCGGCCGCATGCTGGTGGGCGGCTTGCTTTTCTTTCTGGGCCTTTTTATATTCTGTAATATCTTCAATGGTAACGGCAATACATTTTTTACCCGTAATCGTAACCACCTGTGAAGAGAGATGACCATCCCTGATTTCCCCGACTTTATTGTGAAAACTGATATCCACTTGAGAAAGCGCATCATTTTGTTTTAAGCTTTCAAGAACCGAAAGGCTTTGAAGAGCAAATATAAAGTCCTCCTGTAATAACTTCCCTCCCAAAAGATCTTTTTCACTATATCCGGTTATTTGCAGACAACTGAGATTAACATCTAATATTTTAAGATCCTCACCGGTTGCAATGATCAAACCCACAGGACTGGAATGGAAAATTTTTTCAAACCGCTCTTCACTTTCTCCCAACGTCTGATTCGCCGTTTTAAGTTCCTCTATCAAAAGAATGGCATTTAGCCCGTCTGAAATTCGTCTGCCAATTGCATTTAACAACACCCGATCTTCGGTCGTCCAAAGAGCAGAACTTTCACACCGGTGCATACCCAACATCCATGCCTGATCAATTTTAGGGAAAAGTGCCATTCTGATTTCAGACTTTATCTGATATTTTTGAGCCATCCGACCATGCATTTCATACATTTCTTGAGTATCATAAACAACGGGTTGATCTGCATCCAAAAGCGATTTCATGGATGATGCAAGTTCAAAAGTCAACGGGATTTTCCTGTCCGAAGCCCCCAGACCTGCATATCCGGGCCGTGCACTTTCCACATTTATCTTAAAATAGTCTGCTGTAGGATCACAAGGATACAATAACCAAACACGATCACACTCAAAAATATCCAACATGGCATCCAAAAGCTTTTGAAGCATATCCTTACTATGACGCGTATTAATAATAATATGATTAATCGTATCCAAATGTGTGCGATTTGTTTCTGCTTTCTTGCGGACAGTTTCTTCATTACAAACCACTACAATTTCCCCGGAGGGCAACTTATAGACATAATTCTCCCGCCATTCAATGATCTGTTTATTTTGATAACGGCGAGTGGGCAAGTGTTCTGGTTGCCCGGAATGATAAACACGCTCAATGACTTCCAGCAAACCAGATACTCTCATTAGGGGAAACACCTGACTGACTAACTTGCCTAAAACCTTTTCAAGGCCAATATTTTCCATCCGTAAAGCAGCCTTGTTAAAACTCTTTACAATAAAGTCGCGGCCATGATCAACAGCGCTAAAGATAGCCACCCCACTATAAATATTTTCGAATATAGCGTTTAGTCTTGCCTCACTTTGAGCAAGTGCTTCTTTAGATTTTTCTTTTTCCTTAATCTCTTTATTCAGACGATTATTAAAAATATAAAGTGCAATAATAATAATTGAAAATAAAAGTACCCCTCCGCTTAGGCAAACAATGGCAAACCAGACCCAGAAATGATCTTTTATAGATGATGGCTCAAATATAAACCCTTCTAAAGAATAGTCTTTGTTGAGAAAACCATTTTGCACGAAAATATTGGCGATATGCGCCCATCTCCCAGGGTTATTATGGCCGATGGAAACCAGTTTCGGTAAAATCAATTTATTCACTCTGGCTGCTTCATATTCAAGATGAGACCTTGATTTTCCGGTATTATATTCATTCAAAATCAAGTTAATGATTTCTTTTTTATGAGCCATGGCATATTCCCAGCCCTTAATGCTTGCTCTTTTGAACGCTTGGGCACGACCCGGATACCTCTGGGCATACGCTTGGGACGTAAAGATAGTATCACCATAAAAATCCACACCATATGCTGAAGGGCGTATTATATTAAATTCAATCCCCTTTTCTATATAATAATACGGCTCATTCGTAATATAAGCGGAAACAACATCAATGGTTTCATCGAACAAATCTTGCTTTTTCCAAGGCCCGTCAATCCGTTCGAATTGGTTAAATTTCACCCCTTCATTCAGCAAAATGGTGTGAAGTTCAATATCCATTATCTGCTGAGTAAATTTTATCCTTTTGCCTATAAAATCCTGTGGATGATTGATCCCGGTTTCTTTTCTGGTTAGAAAGACAAGGGGGGAATGCTGAAATATTGGGGCTAAAACAACGACCGGCTTTTTATCTTTGAGCCGGGAAAGAAGAATCTGTGAATTTGTCACACCAAACTGAGCCCGGCCTGATAATACTTCACTAACCGTATCTAAATTAGAAGCGCCTGATTTAATCTCTACAACAAGACCTTCCTGCTGATAGAATTTTTGGGCCTTGGCTGCATAAAACCCCGCAAATTGAAACTGGTGATGCCATCGAAGTTGAAGACTCACTTTAGAAAGAGGCGTTTTCAAACCTTCCTTGGCGTATAAAAAAGAAGGAAATCCAACCAGACAAAGGCATATCAGGAGAGCACAGATTTTCCAGCTATATCTCTTCATTTCAACAACACACCTTTTTTATAAGAATTAAAGGAAATGCATTTTAATCCTTGTATTAAAGCTACTAGTAAAAATCAAGAAGCAATTGCGATTACCTTAAAGCATTCTTAAATATCTCAAATTTAGCTTGAGAAAGACCCTGAACCCCAAAAGGCCTTTCAGCTTTATCATGACAGTCAGAACCACCGGTAACAATCAGATCATGTTTTTGAGCCCAGGAAAGCATCAACTTTATATGTTCTGGGGTATGTCCAGGATAATAGACTTCCAAACCATTCATCCCCGCCGCAATAAATTCGGGCAAAATCTGCTCCACGATTTCAACGGGTGGCAAAACTTCTTTATAATGCCCTGGGCCTGTAAAAGAACCCGCAGCAGGATGAGCAAGCGCTGTAACCATCTTCTTGTTTTGCATGATTTCTTTTGCCTGTTCAATATCAATTCCTGATGGCAAATAAGCTGGACTGTCATTGCCGATAATCTGATTAACAATTTTAGGAGAAGTTATGCCATGAATTTTATTCAATGCAAGAGCAAAGTGACGCCGGGTAGCATTGTCACTTAACTGGGAGATATCCTCAAACGTCAAATCTTTCTTTAAAATTGCGTTTTCCCGCCCAGGACCAAAAAACTTGTTAATCTCAGTCACTCTGAATCGTACCAGTTTTTCACCTCTCCCATTGGCCATTACACGATTGATTGAACCTATGAATTGCTTGTCTTCCAAGAGTTTCGAAGGAAAATAGCACAAAAGATGCAAGGTACCTGTAAAATAAACACGCTTAAACCGAATCGAAAGCTCAACACCGCAAATCACCTCAACATCTGCGTGTTTACCTGCATAGAATGCGGTTTCTAACCCCTCTAAGGTATCATGGTCTGTGATACCAATCGCTTTTATTCCAAAGGCTTTTGCCTGATTGACCATTTGAGATGGTGTAAAATCTCCGTCCGAAGCGGTGGTATGATTGTGCAAATCCGCAAATATGTTTTTTTTCATGCTTTTTTCTCCAACATAACATTTTTGTTGTTTTTAAGCCATCTTCTTGTTTTCATGATCCTTTTCACGAAACATTCTACACGAATACCATTCATTTTTTTTTAGAAAAATTAAGATAATATTTGTTTTTTCTAAATTTAATGTATAGAAGTAAATGGACAATTTAAATAAAATTATTTGGAGAATATAATAAAAGATGGATATTATCAATGAACTAGGGAAAGTGGATTCAGAAGAAAGCGCTAAAGTCATATTTAAGCAGCATATGGATGACACGCATTTAAACCGAATTTTAAAAATCGAAAACCCGGATGTGCTAAAACGAATTGCAGGTGCTATTGTACTTTGCAATCCACGTAACATCTTTGTCAACACAGGCTCAGATGAAGACAAGGCATTTATCAGAAATCTTGCCCTTGAAAACAAAGACGAAGCACCACTGGCCATGGAAGGACATACCATCCATTTTGATCTGGCCCAGGAGCAAGGAAGAGTTGTTGATAGAACCTATTATATTGCAAATCCGGAAGACAATATCAGCTCCCTTGCAAACCGGATGGATCGCCCAACCGCCCTTGAACAAGTCAGAACCAATCTGACCGATATCATGAAAGACAAAACCATGGTTATCGGCTTTTATATGCGGGGTCCGGTCGGTGCGCCAGTATCGAACCCAGCTCTTGAAATCACCAGCTCTGCATATGTATGCCATAGTGCAGAACTTCTATACAGAAATGCCTATGCTGACTTTAATGCTGAAGTCGAAAAACTCGGACATTTTTTCACCAATGTTCATTCCGAAGGCTTGAATCGAACTGAAGACCTTCCAGATGCACGCGTATTTATGGACCGGGAATTTAAAACAACCTTCAGTTGGAAATGCACCTATGCTGGCAATACGCTTCTTCTAAAAAAAGGGAATCACAGATTTGCTGTGGATAAAGCAGTATACGAAAATCTTGGAAATGAATTATCAGAGCATATGTTTATCACAGGGATAGACGGTCCTGGCGGCCGAACCACTTGGTTTGCAGGTGCCGCACCCAGTGGCTGTGGAAAAACCACCACTGCCATGGCAGGCAGCGTCTTTATTGGAGATGACTTAGCTCAAATGTGGATTGCCCAGGACGGCAGCATTCGATCAATTAATCCGGAATCTGGTATTTTCGGAATCGTTGAAGATGTAAATCT
>JAWSVH010000042.1:0-61825 GCA_033852015.1 Desulfobacula sp. | reverse complement strand
TTCAGATGAAACGCAAGCAGATTATCGATCACTATTATCAAATTACAAACCAACTAAAAGCCTGGGAGTAAAACGAAAATCCCATCCCAATATAAGATTTTTAGGAAATCCTGGTAAAAACCTAATAAAAAAAAGGCAAATACAATGCAGGAAGCACGCAGATTTCTACGATATATAACTCCAGGTATTCTTTTCGGAGTCCTCACATTTTTCCTACTATGGATTGCTCTTCCCGAGTTAGCAAACGAAATGTTGAAAGTATGCCTATTCACGAAAAATAGTTCTGTAGCCTTAGCAATAGGCTCTCTGCTGGCTTCTGGTGCTCTTGGCTATTTTTTTGCAACACTACATCATTGTTGCCATTGGTACTTACCAATAGACCAGAATGTGATCAATCATACAGAACAGATTAAAAAACTGAGAGAAAGCGGCCTTATCCCTCCTCCATCCCAAGAATCAGATAATCCGAGAATAGAAGCATTGACTATTGTCTCGATTCTTTGGTTTGAGCGTTTGCAGGAAGGCGGACCAGTTAGCAACTCCGAAAATAGAGTCGCTGGTTTTAGCGATTTGGCGCATGCAGCAGGAACCGCCCGAGTGGCTTCAGCATGTTCTCTCATTATTGCAATTTTGACCCTATTATCTTATGGAACCTATAATCCCACAATGGCCAACATTATACGCTACGGTGGTATGTTTTTAATTGGGATTGCAGTCATATGGCTGTTTCATGATGCCTATTCAAGAATAGGGAAAATATCGCAACAATTATACGATAACATCCTCGAACATGCTTTGTGTGCTGAGTCAAAGAATAGTAAAACAACAAAAAAGGCCGAACAAAGATGAGAAGACAAGCCACTGCAAGCGTCATGATGAATATGTATACTGTTTCCCTGTTTATTTTATTTCTCCTACCCCTGGGATCATGCGGACCAAAACCAATCCCTGCCGGCTCTGCGGTGGAAAGCAAGATCATCAAACCGGGGATCGTCTCGCCGCTGCTACAGGATTACAATGTGTCAGATCTGCGTGAGAAAAATAAAATTGCTCTGCTTGATGTAGGGGATGAGGCTTTATTGCTGCGGATTCATCTCATCCGAGCGGCTCAGCATTCCATTGATATGCAAACCATTATATGGATGAATGATGAAACTGGCCGGCTGCTGATGTATGAAATGATTCAGGCCGCTAAAAGAGGCGTCAAGGTTCGGCTGTTGATCGATCATTTTGTATCTGAGAAACATCCGGAGGTCGCAGCCTTTCTGGCCACCGTGCACCCCAATCTTCAAATAAAACTTTACAACCCGATAGTAGGTCTTTTCTCTGCGCATCCGATAAATCCATCAATCCTGGACCGGTTGACAAAACTGCTCAGTGGTTTTAACAAAGTCAACCAACGCATGCATAACAAAGTTTTTGTCGTGGATAACCAGGTCGGGATTACCGGTGGGCGCAACAACCAGAATGCTTATTATGATCAGGCAAGAGGGATGAACTACCGTGACAGAGATATCCTGATTGCCGGTCCGGTTGTGACCGATATGCGCAAAAGTTTTAATGAATTCTGGACATTTAAGTACTCACTCCCAATTCAGGAAATGATCAATTGGGAGGCCGCCCAGCAAAACGGGACACTTAAAACCTGGTCCAGCAAGAAAGATTTTGTTTTCAACGGCCTGTTTGAAGAACTTTTCGTTGATGCGGACAACCCAAAGATAATTCAGGCGTTGTTCAGCAGTCGGTTACATCCTGTTGAAAAAGCCTATTTTATAGCCGATAATCCAGGAAAGAATAACAAAAGATTTTTAGGCAGATTTCATGGTTCCGGTAAGATAACCATGGAACTTGCCAAGATAGTTTCGGAAGCCAAGGACAATATCTATATCAATACGCCATATCTGGTATTGACCAGCCCGGCTATTGAACTTTTTGAAACGCTGCTTGAAAATTATCCGAAAATTGATATCCGTATTGCCACCAACAGCCTTGCTGCCACTGACAGCTGGCATTGTTACGCCATATCCTTTCAGCAGAAACAGATCCTGTTGAATGATTTAAAATTTAAGATTTTTGAATTCAAACCTATGCCCGGAGATATGCGCACATACATGCCAAGTTTTGATAGATTGAAAGACCGGGCTCTGACGCCAACAGAAAAAGAGACTGTGGGTGACCTGACCCAGGTCCCTGCGGAGCCTGCTGGCGACCTGCAAAGACCACCTTTGCCGGGCGAACCCTATTTAGCACTGCACGCAAAGTCTCTGGTGATTGATGATGAAATCACCTTTATTGGTTCATACAACCTGGATCCCCGTAGCGAGAACCTGAATACAGAAGCGGGACTGATTGTTCAGGATAAACAATTTGCTGAATTGGTGAAAAAAAGTATTGCCAGAGACATGCTCCCGCAGAACAGCTGGGTGATTGCCAAAACCGAATATCCAATCGGTTTGAGCTTCCCCAATGCCATTCTTGGAGAATTGTCCCGATTGCTGCCGTTGATTGATCCCTGGCCGCTGCGTTATGCGGGATCGTATAATCTCAAAGAGAACAAGGCCCCCTTGGAACCCGGTCATGAAAATTTTTACGACCATTATGAATATGTGGGCAGTTTTCCGGATGTTCCTGAAGAGCGAGGTGGAAAAGTAATCGGTACGGTAATGACCAAAACATTATTCGGCATTTTCAAACCCTTATTATAGACTTGCTTAAGATCAGAGGTCAGACCAGGCAGGGGAATAAAAAAAGGGGACTCTTTCGGCAGGCTCAGAGAATCTGCTGTAAAGGCCCCTTATATTATGATCAACGGTGAGATCTTATTTTAATTCAGGATTGTTCTGAGTTTTTTAATGGTATTCCGGTTAAGGGTCTGGGCACAATAAGTCCCCCCTTTGCTGGATCCAACACCATCATCCCAGGCACTGACTGAGACACCATGGCTGTCAAGCAGCTTGTATTGCAAATCCAAAGAGGATCCCCCCGCGCCAAAACCGGCAAATGCTCTTGCCGCCCTGTTGCCGGGCCTGAACTTGGCTACATCAATGATCAACAGGTGACCTGAGCCATTAAAATCCTTTCGGGATTTGAGTAATTTTGCGTTATACCCTGCCCGTTTCAATTGCTTAATGATATCCCTGTCCATCCATCTGCCAATCCGCTCAAGTTCCACGATCTGATCCCGGGACATATTACTGGTGTCTCCACGCAATGAAAGTACAGACATATCACCACCGGTCGATCCCACAGGATCGGCTTTCTGAGTTGTCCTTGCGCCATTGCAACCAATGGAAAGTGTGAATAATAATAAAGAACAGAACAAAAGTAATCGCTTAGCCAATGTGACCTCCCTTAAAAAATGAAAAATAAATAATATTATTACGCTTAAAATAGCGAAATGAAGATAGAATTATTGCTGACGCCTGTCAATGTAAAACAAGGGCTGGTCAAAATTTTAGAGATCGAGGGACAGCTTATTGGTGTGTTCTCCCCGTCTGAGCCAGACAGCAAAGTGATTATAAATCTTCTGGAAACATAACAGATGCCTTGGGGTTGAATGGATTTTTCCGCACTGCCAAGGAAAAAAGATACGGGTAATGTTTATTCAAATGATTTAAATAGAGAAGCCATTCTCCAAGAAGCAGGTTATATACTCGGTTAATATCTCCACAGAGATGATTGTGATCTGCTTTATTTAGATGCCGGAGATCCAGGCGGCTTTGAAGCTCTTCATTCAGATGAGCAACCGATAGCAGAAGCTCAGTGAATCCTTCTTGTTCAAGTAGTGCCGGATTTTCAAGCAGACCCAAGATTAATGACCGGTTTTCTTTTAAATACATATTTAGTTCACCCAGATCCGGTATTTCAATCACACCAGTAAAAGGTTCATTGTTTGCTTTTTTGATAATTTCGGCCAGTCTGTTTTTTGAGCAGGAGATATCAATACTTTGAATTTCTGTGGTTAATGTATCCGGTCTTTTTGTTCTGGTTAATAGACGAAGCAAATCATTGCCCATTTCACTGAAAAAGATTCCAAGGACAATATTCTGTTTTTTTAACCGGCTTTTCGCATCTCTTTGCATTAAAAGTAACTCTGTAGCATTCGCAATAAATCCGATAAAGCTACCCCCGCCCAGAACAATAATAAAAACAGCTAAAAGTCTTGTTAAAGGCTGGGTTGGATGGAGGTCACCATACCCCACAGTGGAAACAGTGACAATATTATAATAAAGTGCGTCTAAAAAACTAAAATTTTCAAACTGCATGAATCCAAACGTACCCAAGAGTGTTACACTGATAAACAATATCATAAAAATATGGAGTCGTCGTTTTACTTCAAGCATCACCAGGTCCTTTTTATTTAATTAAAAAAATAAATTATTTTAATATAAAATAATGAATTCTGTAAGTTTTTTATTGGATTTTACTCCAAATATTATTAATTGAAGTAAGATTGCGGACTAATAATAGGGCCAAGTTTAACAATACGTGGGGAATTATCTCGGATTATCCGAATCGGCCTTTTACTGTTTGCCGGGAACTGATTAACTCAAAGCATAAGGAATAATTAACACTATGCGCATTTACCATGGAAAAATACTCTCTTTGGATAAAGACAACAATGTTTATTCTTATCTTGTTGAAGATAAAGGACGTATTATCTACTTAGGAGATTCTCTACCCATAAAATATGCAAGAAATGATTCTATAGTAGAATTAAAGAATCGTACTTTGCTACCCTCTTTTGGGGATGGACATATGCATTTCTCAAATTGGGCACTCATTGCTGTCTCTTATTTTGATGTAAGAGATGCAAAAGAGATTCAAGAAATTCAGGAAATTATCAAAAACCACATAGCCAAGAATAGAAAATCAAAAGCAATTATGGCCTTTGGCGCGTCAAAACACAGTGTTAAGGAAAAACGGTTGATTTCCAGACAGGAACTGGATGAGGTCTGTTCTGATATCCCTTTGATCATTATCTGTTACGATGGGCACTCAGCGGTTTTTAATACAAAAATGCTGAAAAAATTTCCTGACAAGGTTAAAAATTTGCGAGGTTTTCAAGGGGATAACGGCCATTTGTTTAATGAGGCATATTTTGCAGGAACTGATTATGCAGCATCATTGGTTCCCCCGCTTGACCTTATAAAAAGCATAGTTAAAAGCTTTGACCTGTTAGCAGAAAAAGGCGTTGGATTAATTCACGCAACAGAAGGAATCGGGTTTCCCAAAGATCTTGATATTACGCTGGTAAGTTTGATTGCCAAAGCCCGGGCAAAGAAAAATCAATTTCAGACACGATTGTTTTTTCAAACCATGCAAGTGGAGAAGGCGCTAAAACGCAACCTGCCTCGTATTGGCGGATGTTTTGCGGCAGCTCTTGATGGGTGTTTTGGTGCATGTGATGCTGCATTACATGAGCCATATAGTAATGACCAAGATAACAATGGTATTTTATTCCAAAGTGAAGAAGACGTGTTCGAATTTGCTAAAAAGGCGAATCGTGCTGGTTTGCAAATTGAAATGCATGCCATTGGGGATGCCGCTGTTTCCCGGGCAGTAAAAGCAATTGAAACGGCACTGCAGGACTATCCGCGGGAAAATCATCGGCATACGATTATTCATGCGTGTCTGATTCTTCCAGAGGATTTAAAAAAAATTGCCGAACTAGAAATCGGGATAACGCTTCAACCCGGCTTTCTTATCAGCCCCTTGGAGCCTGTTGAATATTTAAATGAAATCCTTGGCCCCCGTGTTAAAAAGAGCTCTCCTTTGCAATCTATTTTGAATGCCGGCATACATGTCAGCGGCGGGTCTGATGCACCGGTAACCTATCCTGATCCAATCGAGGGGATCTATGGGGCCTGCAATCATCCCTATGATCCCGAACAATCCATTTCGATTATAGATGCTTTGAAAATGTATACCTACGAAGTGGCCTGGGGCTCCTTTGATGAAAAAGAGCGCGGGAGTTTAGAAACAGGAAAAATTGCGGATATGGTAATATTAAACCAGAATCCCCTGAAACTTGCCCCAAAAGAGCTTCGTTCTTTAAAAGTAGAAAAGTTAATTTTAAACGGGAAAGAATATGAAACCGGCATGGGTCTCATGGGAATCCTATGGAATGGTTTTACCGGGAGAAAGGAGAAAATTTAACCTCAGCAAGAAACATGAACTCAAATCCAGACAGATGAACCGGCAAATAGTTAACTTTCATTGTATAGCTATGGTTTGCCTGCTATATTTATAAGTTATCAGCTATATGTGATAAAAACCATAAAAGGCCATGCAGGGCCTATATTCAATAAAAAAAGGGTTTCATGAGTGATTTTAACGCGTTACCATTAACCAAACCAATGATTAAAAATCTTAAGACCCTGGGATACCATGAGATGACACCAGTCCAGGCCGAAAGTTTACCCCATGTGCTTAAAGGTGAAGACCTGCTGGCCCAGGCCAAGACAGGGAGCGGAAAGACCGCAGCCTTTGGCATTGGCGTATTGCACGACCTGAATGTGAAGCACTTCAGGGTGCAGGCCCTGGTGATGTGTCCCACCCGCGAATTGGCAGAACAGGTGGCCGGTGAGCTGCGGCGCATCGCCCGGTTCAAACACAATATCAAGATTGTAACCATCTGCGGCGGGGTGCCTTTCCTACCCCAACAGATCTCTCTGGAGCATCAGGGACATATTGTGGTGGGAACTCCCGGGCGCATTGAACAGCATTTAAAGCGCGGAACAATGAACCTTGACAATGTCACCACCCTTGTGCTGGATGAGGCGGACCGAATGCTGGATATTGGTTTTGCCGACAGCATTGAAGTGATCATGGGTTATGTTCCAAAGCATCGCCAGACCCTTCTTTTTTCTGCTACATTTCCAAAGCCGATCCTTGACTTAAGCACGCGGTTTCAGAAAAATGCGCACCGGGTGGTGGTGGATGTTGAGCACGAAGAAAACGTTATTCGCCAATATTTTTACGAGTCCGGGTGGGAGTGGAAGCCCGTTGTTACGGCTCAGATTTTAGATGCATATAAGCCTGCATCGACACTTATTTTCTGCAACACCAAACTGCAGTGCAAGTCTCTTTCAGAGTTCCTTGAGGCAAAAGGGTTTTCATCTCTGGCCATTCACGGTGACCTTGAGCAGAAGGATCGTACTGAAGTATTGGTGCGCTTTTCCAACGGCAGCACCCCCATTCTGGTGGCCACTGACGTGGCAGCCAGGGGTCTTGATATCTCAGACTTAAGTGCGGTAATCAACTTTGACCTCCCCTTTGAACCGGAGGTGTATATTCACCGCATAGGCCGGACTGGCCGAGCCGGCAAAGAGGGGGCCGCTTTTTCTCTTATGACGCCCAAAGAGCGCTTCAGGCTGGAAGAGATAAACACCTTGATGGGAACCGCTTTTGAGGTTTCTGATATCGAAGCACTTGAGCCTTCAACCGAAGAGAACGCTACCTCTTCCATGGTGACCTTCTCCATCAATGGGGGGCGGAAGGCCAAGCTTCGACCTGGAGACATCCTGGGTGCTCTGACCAAGGATGCAGGAATCGACGGAGGCTGCGTTGGCAAGATTAACTGCTTTGAGTTTTATTCTTACGTGGCCATTGAGTTCACCATGGCCGACAAAGCCGAAAAAGCGCTCTCCAAAAACAAAATCAAAGGCCGGCACTTTATTGTTCACAGACATGGATAATGGAGCTTAACATTTGAAAATTAAGAAAAACAATTCTCCGGGCTCTGCTCCGAGATATTAATAAAACTCAACAAGTAACATGCTACGATCAAGCCGCAGATGTTTGGATTAATATGGTTTTAAAGAAAAGTATAAAGATTTATCTGCACAAAGTCTGGGGTCAGCAGAAGTTAATAGCAAAAGGATCACAAACTGGGAAGTAGTAAAATACGGAGAGAGAAACTTGGTTAAAAAATATTTTGAAGATCTTGCCGATGGAAAACGGCTTAGATGTAACGCTGTTAAAATGACAAAAGAAGGTATTTTATCGTTTGCTAAAGAATTTGATCCCCAACCATTTCATGTCAGTGAAGAATTAGCAAATGCTTCCATGTTCAAAGGGTTGATTGCCTCTTCGCTTCATACATTATCTGCTTGTACAAGAGTCGTCGTAGACGCGCTTGAGGATGTGGTTATTTTAAGCGGTGTTGGAATGGATGAGGTTAAAATGAAAAACCCGGTTCGGCCGGGAGATGTATTAGAGATTGATGCTTGGTGGACAAACCTGAAAGCTTCAGAGACAAGATCTGATTTTGGTTTTGGAACAGTGAAATGTAATGTAACAAATCAAAAGAATGAACCCATTATCGAATATGGGTACCAGTATATCATCAGAACTGTTTTGGGACAGGACTGATTCCAAGGGATTTTGAACAATAGCCATAAGAGAATGTGCATGAACCAGATACCAGAAAGATTCCCCACAAAAACAGCAGACCGAGCACTATCAACTTAAAAAGTTTTAACAATGGATAAAACTATACAAAAACCGGTGCACGAGGAATTTAAGGAGAAGTTTAGCTATATAAGGCGAGGAACTAAAACTCTTGAAGACGGTTCAATAGAGCTTTTATGCGATCTTTCATGGGAAGGAAAAATACTTGCAGCTGCTTCTGTTGGAATTTGATCAGAAATATCAAAAATAAGATCTCCAACAATTGTAATATATGGAGAAAATTCAAAAACATTTTTGCCAACAGTTGCTACTAAACTACAAAAGATTCTGCCTCAGGTTTCATTAAAAAAAATGCCTAATAGCCTCTGGTGTACCTTCCACAATCACATGAACTCCATCAATGAAATCTGATACTTCACCGATAAGACGATAGATTTGTGTCAGTGTAAATAAAAAGGGCTGAAAACCAACGCCCTGGATTTTAACCTGTTTGGCGGTAACAGGTGATTTCATACAGGCCAAGATCAAAAAAACGCTGTCTGCATAACAATCTTAAAATATTTTTGTTAAAGCAACCACACAGTTTTATATATTTATCATTGACAGGTAGCAATTACTACTCTTATAAGAGAGGAATGTTTTTCAATCTCAAAACGATTAACATATGATAATATAAAGGAATAACGGTTTGGGTTGATCAAAATTAAATACTACTGTGGCTGTCAGGTAAATAAGGAATTTTATGAAAGTAGATATTGGTCCGGTAACGCGATTAGAGGGTCATCTTAGCATTGAGACAACAATTGAAAACAATGTCATCACAGAAGCGATCAGCAAAGGCGAAATGTTCAGAGGGTTTGAAGCCTTTCTTAAGGGCAGAGACCCGTTGGACGCACAACAAATAACCCAGAGGATATGCGGGGTATGCCCCTATGCACATGCCATTGCATCTTCTTATGCCCAGGAAAATGCATATAATCTCAAGGTTCCACCCAATGGTCGTATTTTACACAATCTGATACAAGGGGCGAACCATCTCTACGACTATCTGTTACAATTTTATCAGCTTGCGGCGCTGGATTTTATAGATGTAACGGCCATTCTTGGATATAAAGGAAATGACACTGATTTAACAACCCTCAGGAACTGGGTGAAAGCCGAGGTCTCTTCAGATACCAGTTTCCCGGCAGCACCCTTTCTGCCTCGGTTGTCCGGCAAGTATATATCTGATCCCGATATAAATGTCGGTGCCCTAAAACACTATATCGAAGCCCTTGAAATTCAGAAAAAAGCCAACAAAGCATCTGCAATTTTTGGTGGCAAATTTCCACATGCAACGGCCATTTTTCCCGGCGGATGTACCCAGAACCCCAGCATAGATCATATTGCTTCTTACCGGTCCTTAATTACTGATGTTAAAGATTTTATTCATAAAAAATATATTCCTGACCTGCTGGCTGTGGCAGGCGGATTTCCAGAATATTGGGAAATAGGTCAAAGTAAAGGAGGATTTCTTTCATACGGACTTTTGCCCTTTGGCCCGGAACTTGACAGCAAACGGTTATTTGCGCCGGGGGTATTATTGAACGACAAAATTACACCTGTCGATTTTGATGCCATCCACGAAGATGTTAAATATTCCAATTACTCATCCCCCTCCGGCCTGAAAGTACGGGATGGTGAACTTACCCCCTCAATCCATAAAAAGGGGGCATACTCATGGGTAAAAGCCCCCAGATACCAGGGGGAAATGATAGAAGTCGGGCCAACAGCCAGAATAATGGTGGATTACCTTCAAAATAACAATCCGAAAATCCGGCAATTAGTGGATAAGTTCGCCGGTATGGCGGGCATCCAGGCCGGGAATTTAAATTCCGTACTCGGAAGACATTTGTGTCGTGCCATATCTGCAGTTGTCATTGCTGATTTCCTGCTGGAAGAAACAGAGCGGATTGATGTTAAAGGTCCCTATATGGCTGAGTATAACCTTCCCAAGTCCGGCGAAGGATTTGGAGCAACGGAAGCCTCACGGGGCGCCCTCCTCCATTATATTAAAGTTGAAAATTATAAAATTGAAAAATATGAATGTGTTGTACCGACCACCTGGAATTGTTCACCAAAAGATGACAAGGATCAACCTGGCGCCCTTGAATCGGCACTGATAGGAACGACAGTCGAAAACCCCAAAGAACAGATTGAAGCCAACAGAATTGTACATTCTTTTGATCCGTGTCTTGGCTGTGCTGTACACTGATAAAACCGTTTAATTTTTTTAAAGGCAATTTTATGATAAATAGACGTGAATTTTTAAAAATGGCTGCATGCTTGAGCGCTTCCTTTGGTATTTCCAATTTCCCCGAAATTGTTCATGCTGCCTTGAAAAAGATAGACCCTGCGACTATCCCTAAATTAATTTATTTACAAGGTCAGTCCTGCACCGGCTGCTCAATCTCTTTGCTGCAGGCTGAGACTCCCAATGCGGTTTCCATGATTACTGAATATTCAAAACTTTCTTTTCATGCCGATTTATCTGCCACATCCGGCAAACAAGCCCTGGATCTCATTGAAACTTATATTTCAGGCCAGGCCGGAGAATACTTTCTTGCAGTGGAAGGCACAATTCCCTGGGGAATGCCCGAAGCCTGTGTTATCGGAGGCAAACCGTTTGCTGAATATATAGATGAAGCGGCCAAAACCATGACCGGTGCCATTGCAATTGGCACCTGCGCCACTCATGGTGGTATTCCTGCTGCTGAAGGTAACTTAACCGATGCAATAAGCCTGAAAGAATTCTATAAAAGAAAAAAAATAAACCCCTTATTAATTAGTATTCCCGGATGTCCGGTTCATCCTGACTGGGTATGGAAGACCATCATTGACCTTGTACAGGTCGGAGTGCCAGAGTTAATCGAAGGTCAGCCAAAATCATTTTTCAGTCGCAAGGTTCATGAACTTTGCCCAAGATACCATGACTTTCAACAAGAAATTTTTGCCAAGAAACTGGGGGAAAAAGGATGCTTATTCAAACTGGGTTGTCTTGGCCCAGACACCCATGCAGACTGCCCGACACGGTGGTGGAACGGAGGGCAAACCTGGTGCATTGATGCAAATGCCCCGTGTATTGGTTGTGCATCTTCTCAGTTTGCAAGCAAAAAAGATTTTTCATTTTACAGACTATTTGAACAGGCACGTATAAAAACGCTGGAGAACAGTAAATGATTCAAAAATTTCTTGCCAGGCTCTCTGTCAGCTACAGAGTGATGATAGTTGTGGTTTTTGTCCTTTTTCTCTCTTTGGTCACATCTGTTCTTTTACTGAATGGATTTGTTGAAAAACAAATGCGCCACACCTATACTGATTCAGTTCAAACGCTGTTTAATTCATTTGAGGATGGTGTAAAAGGGTCTCTTGAAAGAGGACAAATGCAAAACTTTCAAAAACTGTTACATCACCAAAAAGGGATAAAAGGTGTTACAGAAGTCAACCTGTATGACAAAGACGGCAAAATAAATTTATCTTCGAACAATATTGATAACACAATAACATTACCTGCCGAACTGCTGACTCAAATACGGACGTCTAAAAAAATCCTTGTTATAGAAAAAGAATCAGAGCTGACAATATATGGTCCGCAGCAAATAGTTGCAGATTGTATCCGGTGTCATCCAAAATGGGAAATCGGAGATATCGGTGGAGTCTTGTCACTGGCGTATAATTTAGATTCACTCAACAGTGTTATTTTACGTCTGAAATCCTTCACTTTTGGTGGCTCTTTTGTTCTTTTGGTTATCCTCAGCACCATCATTCTTATTGTGATGCGGAAAATGGTAAGTTCACCAATCAATGATGTTGTAATAGGGTTGAAGGATGCGGCTGAAGGTGAAGGTGATTTAACCAAACGCCTGGCAGCAAAAACCGAAGATGAAGTTGGGAGTCTTTCAAACTGGTTTAATATTTTTGTCCAGAAGCTTCAGGGAATTATTACAGATATTGTAAAAAATTCTAAAAAAAACAACAACTCTTCCACGGCACTTTTGGCTATTTCAAAAGAAATGTCTGAAAGCGCAAATCTTATGTCAACCAAATCAGATGCAGTCGCAATGGCCGCCGATGAAATGAGCACCAATATGTCGTCCGTTGTCGCAGCAGCCGAACAGTCTTCAACAAATATCAGCATGGTTTCATCAGCAACCGAAGAAATGACTTCAACCATTAATGAAATTGCCCAAAACACCGAAAAAACACGCACTACAAGTAACCAGGCTGTTTCCAGAACAAAAAAAGCACATGAAAACATTAAGGATTTAAGCAAGTCTGCCAAGGAAATTGGAAGAGTTGTTGAAGCCATTACTGACATATCAGAACAAACCAACCTGCTTGCCCTGAATGCAACCATTGAAGCAGCAAGGGCAGGCGAAGCCGGGAAAGGGTTCGCTGTTGTTGCAAGTGAAATAAAAAATTTAGCAAGGCAAACAGCAGAGGCCACAATGGAAATTAAAGATAAAATTAAACATATCCAGAATTCAACACAAGGAACTGTCTCTGAAATTGAAGAAATAACCACGGCAATTGATGTTGTTAATGAGATGATAGATACCGTTGCGGCAGCGCTTAAGGAACAATCTGTAACTACCAGTGAAATAGCAACCAATGTTATCCAGGCGGCTCATGGAATTCAGGAAGTAACCGATAATGTAACCGAGAGTTCAGCAAAAGCAGATAAAATAGCAATGGATATTGCAGACGTACGCCAAGCGTCAGCTATGATATCAAACAACAGTTCACAGGTAAACAATAGTGCGAATGAACTAAACCTGTTGTCAGAAGAACTTAAAAATTCAGTGGGACAGTTTAAAATTTAATTGCATCGTCGACTTGCCTGGCCCGTATAAAATCATGACCACTGGACCAGGAGTAACGCCCTGTTGGCTTTTAAGAAATCAAACACAGCCTCAGAACAATGCTTCAGATATTTATAGAATTACTACAGCAAATAAAAGTTCACAACTAACAAAGTTATAGTAAAGAAAATCTCTTCTATTCACCGTACTGGTGCAGAGTCTACTGCAATCACATCGAAAACACCGATTCCACTGCTGAGCATAGTCGAGGCAACATACATCAAGGTCCGGGTTTTGGGTTAAAGAATGTCGGTTTAATGGGCACAAAACTCTCGATGGAAACAGAGTTTTACAAAAAGCCGTTTATTTTGGATGGAATATCAGTTATTGTTCCATCTGAAGAAGATCAGCAGTTTATTCACAACACATTGTTTTCTAAAATTGAGTTAGGACTATTTAAAGAATCGACCAAGAAATAACTTTTAAGCTTTGCTAAAAAATGATTGATAAAGACGGTATCGATTCATTAATTGGGGGCTGTACGGAGTTGCCATTAATTTTAACTAAAAGCCAGTTTGGAATTCAATTTTTAAACACTACAAAAAATTCACTGTGAAAGCATTATAAGCTTCTGTAGTGAAGAATTAATATTATAACAATAAAATTAACTCGGACACCAAAAAGCTGACCCGGATGAAATAGTCCTTAAAATACTGAGAGTTTAAAATGAGTAGATGGCGTCCCCCTAGAGAAAAAGGTTCCAAGTATATCACCCCGGAAGGTGCACGAAAGCTAACTGAAGAGCTTCAGTATTTGTGGAAAGTTGAGCGACCACAGGTGACCGCGAGAGTTTCGGAAGCTGCTGCACAAGGTGATCGTAGTGAAAATGCCGAATACATTTATGGCAAGAAACGCTTGCGCGAAATTGATGGCAGGGTTCGATTTTTATCGAAACGTCTCGATGGGATAACTGTGGTTGATCATATTCCAGATGATCAGGATCTAGTTTATTTTGGTGCTTTCGTTACCTTAGAGGATGAAGAAGGGGAAGAGGTCGAATATCGTATCGTTGGACCCGATGAATTTAATGTTGTTGACGGAAAACTTAGTATGGATTCACCCTTAGGTAAAGCACTGTTAGGAAAACGAGTGGAGGATGAAATCAAGTTTTCTACACCAACAGGAATGAAAGTTTTTTATATATCTAAAATTCGCTATTTTGAAAAATAATCATCATAAATTGTTATCCAGAAGTGCTTGGTTTTATTGAAGCCAGAGTTTGGCTCCAGGGCACTTTGGATTGATAGGGAGGACAAGTGGAAAATGCGACGCTTGCTGAGAATACAGAAATTAACGGCATCATATTCAGAGCATCAACTCAAATCCAGTATTACCCTCAGGGACTTGTTAAGATAGGCGTATTGGAAGAAGATATAGTGATTAACGGGAAAAAGTATTTAGCTGGAACTAAAACTCACTTGAGTCAAAAAGGAAAAATTATTAGAACGTATAAGTAGGAATGACTTTCTAATAGCTTTTCTAATGTATCAGACCAAGGTGAAGTATTAAAGAATGGGCCAGGTCAATCCTTTGATTATTACAATATAAACAACAACAAGCCAAATGAACCGCTCAAGCTTGTTATTTGGGGTGTTAGAAGAAAATGGAGAATATGGTTGAAGTGTTTAGTCGTTACAGCTCATCCGCTTGAAAATAGCCTTTGTTGTCACTTGTCAAAAGAAACGATAAGTCACATGGAAGGCAAAGGATATAAAGTAACCGTTAAAAATCTTTATAGAGAGAATTTTAATCCAATATTAACGAGCGCTGAGAGAGCCAGCTATTACGAGAAACAATTTGATTATAGTCAACTGAAAAGTGACATTGATCAATTAAGGGAAGCGGACTCATTGGTATTAATATTTCCTACCTGGTGGTTTAGTTTTCCTGCAATTTTAAAAGGTTGGTTCGATAGGGTTTGGGCTCCAGGGTATGCCTATAAGCATGCACCAGATTTGGGCACAATTACACCATGCCTTGAAAAGCTTAAAGAAGTGAATGTGATAACAACTCTTGGAGCACCTTGGTGGGTGGATTATTTTGTACTTAGAAAACCAGTGAATAAAGTGTTAAAAATTGCTTTACTTGGTGCATGTACAAGAAATTGTAAGTTTAAAATGCTTTCTCTGTATAAAAGCGAAAGCCTAACCAAATTAAGGATTGAAAATTTTGTAAAAAAAATAAAATCATCTTTTTAATTTATAATCTTCTAAAAAGGCTAATCCAGCCGACGCAAAAAGCCGCGCAGCTGATTTGCAGTGTTCTGCATCATACAAAAAGATAATTACAAAGACAAAAGTCATTTTTCAAAAAACATATAGAGAAAGGTGTTGAGATGATTGATAAAAGCCAGAGGATTCAAAGAGAGATCATACCATTGGAAGAGTTGGAGATCTTAAAGGGAAAGCAAATCCAATTTGAAAGCGTTGCACAAATGATAACCCAGCGTGCCAGGGAGATTCCAGACACCCCCCTGGTTCTTTATTACGATCAGGTTGTAACCTACTCGACAGTTAATGATCGCGCTAACCAGGTGGCCCATTTTCTGAAAGAAAAAGGAGTCGTTAAAGGGGATCTTGTTTCCGCAATGATCCTCAATTCGCCGGAAGTCTACTATGCCATGTTCGGTACCCAGAAACTGGGAGCGATTGCCGGCGCCATCAACTATATGCTCAAACCGCCAGAAATTGCCTATATCCTTGATGACTCCAAACCCAAGGTGGTCTTTGTCAGCAGTGAATATATGAAGGATTTTGCTGCAGGTATCGAACTGGCAAAACACACACCGATCCTGGTGGAGGTGGTGACCGATGCCACCCACGATATCAAAATTGCAAAAAAAACCATGGAAAAGATCTTGACCGAATATCCCATGGATGAATGCGTGGTGCCTCAGAATCTGGATGATACCACCATGCTACTATACTCGTCAGGCACCACAGGAATGCCCAAAGGCATTTTGATTTCCAACCGAAATGAGCTGGCCATCTGTACAGGAAAAGCCGTCATGGGATTAAGCAAGCCGGGAGACATTATGATGATCATTCTCCCGATGTTTCACACCAATCCTTTGTGCGTCTGGACCTATCCGACCATTTATCTGGGAAATACCCTGTGTATCCGCCGGGTCTTTTCTCCGAATGATTTCTGGCCCGCCCTGATCCAGTACGGTGTAACCATCATCCAGGGGGTTCCGGCTATGTACGACTATATCAACCGAGCTGCAGATCCAGCCACCTTCGATTCTGATCGCTTAAAGCTGCGTCTGGCATACAGCGGGGCTGCGCCCATGCCGGTAAGCCTGGTTCATGCATTTAAAGATAAATTCAATGTACAGGTGGTTGACGGTTACGGACTGACAGAAGCTACAGGGGTTTCAGCAACCTGCGGCGGTGTTCCACCAAACTGGGAGTCCATCGGTGCCGCATTCCCGGGTCTGGAAGTTGAGATCATGGATCTTGACAACAATATCCTTCCCTACGGAGAGACAGGTGAAATCTGTGTCAGGGGTGACGCCGTGATGGTTGGTTATCTGAACAAACCCGAAGCTACTGCTGAAAGTCTCGTGGACGGCTGGCTGCATACAGGAGATATGGGGCATATGGACGAAAAAGGGTATCTTTACATCGCTGGACGGACCAAAGAGATGATCAACCGAGGCGGAGAAAATATCTATCCGCGTGAAGTGGAGATCCCATTGGAAGAACATCCCAAAATAGCAGAAGTCTCTGTAGTGGGAATGGCGGATCCGGCTCTTGGAGAACGTGTGAAAGCATGCATTGTGCTTTTTGAGCCAAACAGCCTGACACTTGAAGAGATTCAAGAGTACCTTTCCAACAAAATAGCCAAGTATAAAATTCCGGAAGCGGTGACGTTCATGGATGAGTTTCCACGAAATCCCACTGGAAAAGTTCTGAAACACAAATTAAAAGAGATGATCTCAACTATATCATAAAAAAAGAAGGCATTGGTAGAATCAGCAAAGGGGGCCTGATCTCAAAAAAATTCCGACCGATCGTTGAGAGCTTGGATAATACCATTGGAAAAATGCGTATTACGGTTGGCAAATACCAACATTGTAAACTAGTTTTGCTATTTGTGTTGGCAAAAGCCAACATTTTTATGCCAGATATTCCTTGTTTTTTTATATATATTTTGATATTTGTTGGTAAATGCCAACATAAAGTAGGATAATTGGGAATAATGATAGAGAAAACCAGCACAGATTGGGTTGCAATGTCGGACAAAGCAATAATAGGCGCCATCGGCGCCTATATCAGACATCAGCGGTTAGAACAGAACAAAACACAGGCACAAGTCGCAAAAGAGGCTGGAATAAACCGCTGGACACTGAGTCAGATAGAAAACGGCGGATCTGTAACACTTGCCACCCTCATCCAGATATTGCGGGTTCTTGACCTGGTTCCTTTGTTGAGCATATTCACCATCAAAGAAATAATCAGCCCGATAGAGTATGCCAGATTAAAAGAAAAGAAGAAAAAGAGAGCGAGGCCTAAAATAAAAACAAATGATTCAAATGGAGATTTGGGGTGGTAGATTATGCATATGTACATATCTGGAGTACGTTTGTAGGTGTCGTCAGATGGGATGTTGCACGGCAATTAGCAAGTTTCCAGTTTGATAAAAGCTTCCTGGAAAAAAGCTGGGATATTTCCCCGATTAAAATGCCTATCAGCAATGGTAACCGGATATACAACTTTCCTGATCTGCTGCCGTCAAAAGACATGACAGAAGATACCTTTATTGGGTTACCCGGTTTACTTGCAGATTCGCTGCCTGATAGATATGGCAATCAGCTTATTGAAACATGGCTGGCCCAAAATGGCCGGCCTCCCAACAGCATGAATCCGATTGAAAAACTATGTTTTATCGGCAGCAGGGGGATGGGTGCCCTGGAGTTTGAACCTGCCCAGTTAAAAGCAGGCAAAAACACATTTTCTGTTGAAATAGCAAGCCTTGTTGATGTTGCAAAAAAAATACTCTCGGGAAAAAAGAATTTTGGAATAAATGTCAGCGCTGATGATGAGCAGGCGATGAAAGCGCTCTTAAAAATCGGAACTTCTGCAGGTGGTGCAAGACCCAAGGCCGTGATCGCATTCAATAAAAAAACAAAAGAAGTCAGATCCGGCCAGACTAAAGTGCCCAAGGGGTTTGAACATTGGCTGATAAAGCTTGACGGTGTAAGCGGCGCGCAATTTGGAGACAGTCATGGCTGGGGACGTGTTGAATATGCATATTATCTTATGGCAAAAGAATGTGACATTGAAATGACAGAATGCGAATTGTTAGAAGAAGACAACCGGGCCCACTTTATGACAAAACGATTCGATCGGCAAAAAAATAATATCAAACACCATATCCAGACGCTTTGTGCAATCCAGCATTTTGACTATAATAATATTTATGGCTATAGTTATGAACAGGTATTTCAAACCATGCGCTTATTACGCCTGAAATATCCGGAAGCAGAACAAATGTTCCGCAGAATGGTATTTAATATCCTGGCAACCAATTGTGACGATCACACTAAAAATTTTTCGTTTCGTTTGGAACAGGATGGCGAATGGAGACTTTCGCCGGCATACGATGTCTGTTATTCGTATGACCCTAAGAATGTGTGGGTAAACCAACAGACGTTAAGCATAAATGGAAAATACAGGGATATACGCCAAGAAGATTTAATGACGGTTGCCAAAGCAAACAACATAAAAAAAGGTGAAAAAATAATTAAGGAAATCAATACAGTGGTAAAAAGCTGGAAAGATTTTGCAAACCGGGCAAAAGTAAAAAAAGGATTACTGCAGACCATTCAAGACAATCTGCATACTTTGAAATAAACAGGGGTACACCTGAAATTCAACAATCCAAATAAAGCGGATAAAAACCGATTATTTAGGGGTGTTAAAATTAATACAAGGAAGATGATGACACATTGGTTATATCCAGCAAATACAAAGCTTTATGATGTTTTAGGCGCGTTTAGTGAGGATGAGACTTATTGGCCGGTTAATTCTAAGGTGTCCGTCGGTGATGTCATCTATATCTATCTGGCCATACCTTATAAGCAGATTGGCTTTGCTTGTGATGTAATAGAGGTTGATCATAAAGAAGAAAGCATTTTAGAAAAAATTCGTCCTTTTTTCAAAGGTGAGATTGGTGATAAAAAACCGTCAAAACTGTTTATGACGTTACAAAATTTCTCAGCTATTGATCTAAATGAGGATTCACCACTTGCATACCATTTACTCAAACAAAATGGACTAAATGGTATGCTTATGGGACCACGTAAGCTTGAAAACAATCCAGCACTCTTAGACTATATCAAGAGGAGTTTATAATGGGATACGAAGCGGTGGTAGGCAAAATTATTCAAGAAAATGGTGTTGAACAATCAACTATGATGAAGGCCCCGTGCCTACGGTACAAAGGTGGTTTCATTGCGATGATGTTCGAAAAAGAAGATGCTCTTATCATCAAAGTTTCTGCTAAACGAGTTGATGAACTCATTGCTCAAGGAAAAGGCATGGAGTTCAATTTTACAAAGAAACGGTTTAAAGAGTGGGTGCTTATTCCTTTGGATTATGAAGATGAGTATGAAGCATATATTTATGAGGCATTGGCGTATACAAAGGGAAAAGACAAAACTAAGTAAGGTTTTAAACACCGAAAAATAAAAATGACCGCTTAATTTTTTCTTTCTTTTAAAATTTGAGGAATTTGTTATGTACACTCATATCAATAACTGGCTGGAGCAAACCGGGCTCTCCTTTGTTTCGACGTCCGCTTTAACCAGAATTGCAGCAGCTTTTTCGGCAATTATCTTGAGTCTTGTGGTTTTTTATCTTTGCAGATTCCTAATTATAAAAGTAATTCCCCGCATCATTGCCCACACGAAGACTCAATGGGATGATGTTCTTCTTGAAAAAAAGTTTTTTTCAAATGTTGCCCGCTTGGCACCGGCAATAGTATTGTACGGTGCGACCCCAATTGTCTTTGCGGGATATGATACAGGTTCCCAAATTATACAATCAATTATTTTCGTCTATATTATAATTATGGGCATGCTCATTATTGATTCATTTTTCAATGCTATTTCAACCATCTACCGTTCATTTGATGTGTCCAATGAAATCCCCATTACAGGTTTTATACAGGTCATTAAAATTTTACTCTACGCTTTAAGTATTCTGCTGATTATCTCAGTAATATTGCACAAGTCCCCCATGCTGCTGCTGAGCGGGCTGGGGGCCATGACCGCTATACTTATGCTTATTTTCAAGGACTCCATTCTGGGGCTCATTGCCGGCATACAGCTGATATCCAATAAGATGCTTTCCCGGGGAGATTGGCTGGAAATGCCGAAATTCGGTGCCGATGGTGATGTAACCGATATTACCCTGACCACCGTGAAAGTCCAGAATTGGGATAAAACCATTACGACAATTCCTACTTATGCTCTGATTACCGATTCCTTTAAAAACTGGCGCGGCATGCAAAAGTCTGGTGGGCGCCGGATAAAAAGGTCCCTAAATATTGACGTCAACACCATCAAATTCTGCACCAATGACATGCTGCAGCGGTATTCTAAAATCAGGTATATTGCCGATTATATAGATGCCAAGAACAAAGAAGTGGAGGGGCATAATAAAAATCTGAAACTCAACAGCAATGATTTTGTAAACCAAAGACGCCTTACCAACATCGGGACTTTGCGCGCCTATATTATCGCTTATCTTAAAAACCACCCCATGATAAACCAGGACATGACCTTTCTGGTCCGGCAGTTACAACCCACCGAAAATGGCCTGCCCCTGCAGATTTATGTCTTCTGCAAAGATAAAGTGTGGTCCCATTATGAGACCATCCAATCAGATATTTTTGACCACATGATAGCTATTGTGCCCGAATTTGATTTACGGATTTTTCAACGTCCCTCAGGAAATGATTTCAATTCTATCTGAACAACTTTTAGAAACCATTAAAAGGAAATATCCAAATTCTTAATAATTATTTAAAAAAAATATTTATTGATACAGCGAATATTAGTAATGAAGATAATTGGAAAACAGTTCATTATTTGGCTCTTACGGGTTTACTAATAAGGATATTTATCGCTTTTTCTTCAAATCAAATTCATCATCCTGATGAAATTTTTCAGTATTTAGAGCAAGCACATCGTATTGTTTTTGGCTATAGTTATATTCCCTGGGAATATCGATTTGGTATTAGATCTTGGATATTGCCCGGGTTCATTTCAACATTTTTATATGGTTTTAAATTTTTAAATATCGATGAGCCCGTATTATATATAAACTTTGTTAAACTTATATTTTGCTGTATTTCTATATCTTTAGTTTATTCAACGTATATTGTTGCTAAACAGCTTGTATCTGATAAAGCAGGTAAAATAGCTGCTTTATTCGCATGTTTTTGGTATGAGTTAATTTATTTCGCTCACAAGCCAAATCCTGAAGTATTAGCTACGTATCTATTTATGGCAGCTTTGGCAATTATTGTTACTAAATCAGATAATTATTATTATTTAAAATTCGGTATATTATGTGCACTAACAGTAATCTTAAGGCTTCAATATGCAGCACCTGTTGCTGTCTTGATTTTATATGTTTTTTTTAATTGGGAAAAAGAAAAAATATTTCAATCAGCACTCATTCTTTTAATCGTTATTTTTATCGCAGGTTATATTGATTATCTTACCTGGGGTAAATTTTTTGTATCATATTATAGAAATTTTGTATTTCAAAAAACTTATGATGTAGCCTCTTTATTTGGCATATCATCTTCAATTTATTACTTTGGATCACTCACCATTTCTTCAATGGGTCTCTTTGCTATAACAGGTCTGGTGAGTTTTATTTATTGGCGTAATACATGGCTGCTATTAATCTGTGTCTTCATTATTATTTTTTCACATTCACTAATACCACATAAAGAACATAGATTTATATTTCTTGTAATTCCACTTTTTCTAATTCTATTATCTATTATTGTAACTGAATCTATTCTTTACCAAAAGTACTTAGCTGAACATTCATTCCTGTTAATGATATTCTCAACTTTCCTCATTATTTCTATAGCAGGGTCATTTAATAAACTTCCAATACAAAAAAAAATATATAAAGAATCGATTTTTTTTCAAGATAACGTTTTAAATAGTTATTTATTCCTATCTAATGAAACTGATATATCTGCAATTTTAAATATTTCTACACCTTGGTATGAAATCGGGGGATATTACTATTTACATCAGGACATTCCAATATATTCAAAGGATCATTTCAAATTAAATGATATAAAAGATTACACGCCATATATAAGCCATATTATTTGTCCTTCAGACTATAAAAATATTTCTGGGTTTAAGACTTACAAAAAAATGAAATCCATTGAAATCAGAAAGCAAATAAATCCCCCCTCTCTTTATCAAAAGTTAAATGTGAATACAAAAAAGGTATTGCAAAAAGGTGTTGATTATAAATATGTACCAGAATTATGATCAGATAAAGTGTTTGTTCATATCTCGAGTACAAAATGGGATCACGGGAAAAGTCAAACGAGGAACATGCTGACGGGAAATCCACAGATGTTCAAGTTGTGTATGGAGGCGATATGAATAATCAGAAGATTAAGATCGACCTGGGCAAGGTTCAGGAGACCTTAATGCTGCCGCTGTGGGCAAGAGGTCGAGAGGCAGAGAAGGACAATCCCATCGTATATGATACCTATGCCAAAAATATAATCGAAAGTATCGACTATGATTTCTCTCAGATTGAGGAAAGCCATATGGCGGATCATCAGGGTGTATGGGCTATCCGTGCTTACAACTTCGACAACATCGTTAAAACATTTATAGCGGATAATAGCAAAGCTGTCGTTGTAAATTTTGGAGCGGGTTTGGAGACAACATTTCAGCGAGTTGATGAGGGAACTGTTCTATGGATCAATATCGACCTTCCAGATGTCGTTGCTCTGCGGCAGAAGCTGATTCCTGACTCAGAACGGGAGAGGACGATTGCTAAATCCTTTTTTGATTTCACCTGGACTGATGACATATCCCGGTTGATGAAAGACCGTCCCATTCTGTTCATGGCTTCTGGAGTACTATGCTACTTCGAAGCCAGGGAGATCGAAATCCTGTTCTGTAAACTTGCAAAAACGTATCCTCTATCCCATGTTATCTTTGATTCGATGTCATGGCTTCCAGCATGGGGGTCAAACAGGGAAATCAAGAAAAGCATGAAAAATAGTGAAATAGACTCATCAGCACTTATTAAGTGGCATCTGAAAAAAGCTTCCGGTCTTCAAAAGTGGGTAGATACAATCAAAATCGTTGAAGAATATCCAATGCTTTCTAAAGTGCCCGCCCGGAATGATTTTACTAAGAAGCAGATCTGGCAAATTAAAATAGTAGGTCTCTTTCGTTTTTACAACATGATTCATGTGCAACTCTGAAAGCACATGCAATTTGGTAAACGGGAATTATAATTATCATTGATCAATGGCTCATTTGTAACTTAGCTCAAATTGCATGGATCATGCATTATCGTATAATAAAACCTTTTCAGCGGAGCGCAAAAAGAAACTTTAGGCAGTTCAACAAATCAAGAATAAATTGGAACAAAAATGAATTTTTCACAGCAGCATTTAATGATCAGTGTTGAAAAAAATGGCCCCGATAAATTAGTCAAACAAACGTTTCCTTTGCGGTTTGGTAAATATTCAGAAATCAAGACCCCTGATTTTGAGTTCTGTTTTAACCTGAATGGTGAGATCAAATCAATTCGCGGCCTTAAACCTGACTGGCCCCATCCGGCAGAGCAATTTAAACGGACGGTCGGAAATGATTGGGTTTATTATACGGTAGGAGATAAAAGTGGCGACGATGGGATCATTTCCTGGATGGGGGATTATTATCTGCCCTGTTTACCATATAGCAGCAACCCGGTATGGGAAATAAAGTACTCCTCCAATCCAGTGATCATGAGTGCGTTAGCAGAATGGTCCCAATTGTTTGCTAACCTGTATATGGCAAACTCAAAAGGATTGTACCCCCATGCAAAGGATCTTATAGAACGGATACTGGCCAATGATGACCGAATTCTCTATGAACGTTCCCAGCAACTGAACAAGATCATCGGCAGCAGGGTTTCTGTACTTCCGCCTGATACGCGGCATGTAGATTATGATATCATTCCACTGAACATTGCCGATGGATGTCTTTATCATTGTAAATTTTGTTGTGTTAAAACAGACCAAAAATTTCAAAAAAGATCGAAAGAGAATATCCAGGAGCAGATTTTGGCCTTGAAAGATCATTTTGGTGCAAATATAGTCAATTATCATGCTCTTTTTCTTGGTAATCATGACGCCCTTGCTTCAGGGTGTGATTTGATTTGTTTTGCGGCACAAAAGGCGTATCAAACATTCGGATTCAGACAGCGCATGGATCAAAAACCCTTTTTGTATCTCTTTGGCAGTGTGGGATCGTTCTTAAAAACAGACCAGGCTATGTTCGAACAATTAGAGCAATTGCCCTTTTATACCTATATTAATATTGGATTTGAATCCATTGATCCAAAAACCCTCTCCCAGATCGGCAAACCGATTACGGCTGAACAGGTAAAAGAAGCGTTTAAAAAAATGATAGCTGTCAATGACATGTTTGACGGGATAGAAGTCACCGGTAATTTTATAGCAGGACACAAGTTATCTTCCGAACATGACGGTTCCTTGGCAGACCTTTTAAAACATGCCAATGTAAAAAGAAAATCAAAAGGTGCAATATATTTATCACCGTTAGAAGACAGTCCTAAGAAACGAGAACTTTTACCCCGGTTTTATAAAATAAAAAAGGAAAGCTGTCTGCCGGTATTTGTTTATCTTATTCAAAGGTTGTAAGTAGTAAAGAGGAATGGAGAAAGTATATTTTACTGGTATAATTTTTTTTATCAAACGGTAGATTTGCTCTCGATTAACCTCTGCTGCATTCAAGCCGTAGATTTTGTTGTTATGTTTCTGAAGATACAGTAAATGAATTTAGCAGTATTAATATTTTCAGTTTTGACAATGGTAATACATATACTGGTTTTTATAAGTGAAAGCTTATTGTGGGGTGAGCCATTTATTATAGACAGGCGAGCATTTTGAAAACATTTTGTTCAACTCTGTACAAGTAGTTGAGCAAAGAGAATAAATCAGGATAATTGAATGAATGAAATAGATAATAAATTTAGACGAAATTTGATTTTCACAACCACATTTCTTTTGTTTTATAAATACTCTGAAGCAAAAATATCCTATTTAGGAGCGAACTCAATGAAACTCGTTCTTGGAAATCCTAATGCGGTATTACACTTTTTGTGGTTAATTTGGTTTTATTATTTTATTCGATATTATCATTACTTTAAAGAAACAGGACTACATGAATACAGAAAAGCATTTAATGAAAAATTAAGGGCTTATTCGTTCAATTTTATAACATCAGCAAAAAAGTCTGCTTTCATAGGGACTCCAGATGTTCTTACAAAAGTAACTCATGATATACAACAAGAAGCATTATTTAAAACCGGCATGTTCCAAGATGCTCAAATTTTTTTAATTTGGGGAAGTATACTAAAAAAACATAAAAATCAAAAAACATTCTTTGGGATTAAAAACTTAAAGTTCGTGATTGAATCCTTAGGAAAAAACTTACAATCGTTTAGACAAAAACAAAATGGCATCACTCGTTTTATAAGAATCAACTTGATTGAAAACAAAAGAATGACAAAAACGAGACAAAGGGCTAAAAAAATCGAAAATCTTCAAAAGAAAAAATCATATGATCTCAAAGATTTTAAATCATATAATCATGCTTCCTTTCTGAATGCTCTACCTAAAATTCCAATAGGAAGCTTTTTATTTAACCTACTTTTATTCAGACACTCAGAGAATATCTGGTATCTTATGGGGATAATACCAACGTCGAAGGCTAAGGAAAATTTCAACATATTTTTTTTAAGAGAAATTTCTTTTTCTGCTGGTGTATCCCTTATTTGGAAGGTTAAGTTTAGTTTGGCGTTTAAAACAAAAGCATTTTTTGAATATATCTTTCCATTTGTGTACTCAATTATACCAATTGGTTATTATACTGGTGATTTTCTTTTTAAAACTTATTTTTAATCAGATTTCACAAAACCTGGGATCTTTTTATTTAAACAATTCAAAAATTAAATCTGGCCAGAAGGTAATGTTCTTGATAAACAAATCTGGTAAGCTGATGCATTTTAAAATGTTACAATTCTTATAA
The DNA here is from genome assembly GCA_033852015.1 of Desulfobacula sp. GTDB lineage: Bacteria > Desulfobacterota > Desulfobacteria > Desulfobacterales > Desulfobacteraceae > Desulfobacula. Next base: position 35,182 of record JAWSVH010000042.1, on the reverse strand, counting down.
AATTATAACCTTATGTGCATTCAACTTGCACAATATTAAAATCATAGAAGGAAAGGTGATTGCATGTCCCATGTGCATGGAAAATGTTGGTGGCATGAAAAAGACAGACGGACGGACAAACTAAATGTTTTCACAAAATCGGAGGACATACTTAATTTCAACAAACCAAATGAAGCGGGTGAAACTGCCTATTTGGAAAAGTTATAGCGAGGAATATAATGGATAAAGATAGTTCACTTTCTGTGACTGATTGGTTTAATGAAGGTTTGAAATGTTTCAATAAGCCAGATGGGATTGGCGCTGTTCGGGCATTTGAGGCAGTTATCAAGATTGATCCTGCCTATCGTCACGAAGATGGTGATAACCCTTATTTCTATCTGGGCAAAATTGCCGAAATAGAAGGACGGATCGATGACGCGATTGTGTTTTATTCGCGCGCTTTGACATTGGACCCGTACGACGAGGAGAGCCTTATTGGCCGGGGAAGTTGTTACACAGTTAAAAAAAATCACGAAGGCGCCATTGCCGATTTCAAAAAGGTACTGGATATTCCGCTCAAAATCAGAAATGCACCGTTGCAGCATGTGCTGTATGCCATTGCGGAAAACTATCGCCAGCAAAAGGATTTACCCAATGCACTTCTTTGGGGGGAAAAAGCACTTTCAAAAGACCCTAATAATGATCAACATCAAAAATTGGTTGTCGAAGTCAAAAAGCAGATGCGGGATGTTCCCTAGTGTCTATGAATGTTATCAACAACGAAAATGAACCGGGTAGTTTCGGTTATTTTCAAGGCTAAATGTCAATAATCAAATAGGAGCCAATATGGAACTACATGTATATGCTGCATTTGTAATTGCCACGATGATCATGATAGCACTTCCCGGCCCGAGTGTGCTTTTAACCGTTGCTCATAGCATATCTTTCGGCTGGAAATGTGGCATCGTAACTGTAGCCGGAGCAACAATAGGAATAGCTGTTCAGCTAATCATCGCCGCAATTGGTCTAACCTCTTTGCTAAGTGTTGTTGCAGAAGCATTTGAATGGCTCCGCTGGGCTGGCGCGGGATATCTTATATATCTTGGGGTTAAACAATGGCGAAACACAAGCAATCCTATAGAACTTGAAACATCTTCAGTATCCAAGAAGAATCTTTTTTTCCAAGGGCTGGTTATCACCATTCCTAACCCAAAAAGTTTGATCTTTATTGCCGCATTTCTACCTCAATTTATCAACACAGCAAATCCTATTGAATTGCAATTTGCTATTATTGTACCAACATTTTTAGTAATAACTTTTACCATAACCTCCGTTTGGGCATTAATTGCTGGAAAAGCACGTGAGTTTTTACGCAGCCAGAGAGCCCTCCAATCCATGTCAAGAACCGCCGGAGGTTTGATGATCGCTGCTGGGATAGGTCTTGCAGCAGCCCGCCGTGGCAATTGACCGGCAAAAAAATACAGTTGATGCAAAAAGCTACACGGCTGATTAACATCATTCTCAAGGGCTCCACAGAGAATAGACGAAAAAAAACAGATGAAAGGATAGAGCACACAAGAGTCATATGAAATCTTAAAATTTTGTTTCATTTTTTTAAGGAGACCAAGCTTGGTATTAGTAGGATTTTGTATTTTTATAAGTTTGATAGTAGTTTACTTAATCATTATTGCATTTCTACCGTTTGAGGTAGAAAAACAACCAATAGAATTGAAAGACAGCAATAAAGATACCCCTACCCCTATCTGCAGACAGAATATTACATTTAAAGTTGATGGTTTGAAATTGAGCGGTTGGTTGTACCTCCCAGAAAATTCAGTCAACCTTGTTCCATGCGTAATTTTAAATACAGGATTTTGCGGTACCAAAGATTTCCTTTTGGAAAAATATGCTCTAAGATTTGTTGAAATCGGTTTTGCTGCATTAACTTTCGATTACAGACATTTTGGCGAAAGTCAGGGTGAGCCCAGACAGATCTATTCAGTCTCTAAGCAGCTTGAAGATAATAATGCAGCGATTACATTTGCAAGGACTATAAGTGAAATTGATCCTGAAAAGATTTTTATGTGGGGGACTTCATCATCAGGAAATTTTGGAATTATGTTAGCTGCTGAGGATAAACAGATTGCCGGTATTATTGGACAAACCCCTTCTCTTGACCACCAGGCAGAGGGAAAAATGATTGTAAAACGTGAGGGGATGAGTTGGTTTCTCAAATTAATTGTTCATGCACAGAAAGATAAATTTCGTTCAAGATTCGGTTTATCTTCACATACGTTCCCGGCAGTAGGAAAACCGGATACGACTGCAATGTTGATAGCTCCTGGTTTTTTTGAAGGCTATCAAAGGATAGCCAAAGACTCAAAGACATTCAAAAATGAGGTCTGTGCCCGAATAATGCTTACATTTGATGAGCCAAATCTCTTTAAATCAGCTAAGGAAGTAAGCTGCCCAGTCTTGTTCCATCTTTGTGAAGGTGATAATCTTACTTTACCTGATTCTCATAAGAAAATTGAAAAAATACTTGGTAAAAAAGTTAAATTCATCAAGTATCCTATTGGACATTTTGATATTTATTTCGGAGAGTATTTTGAAAAAAGCATTGCCAATCAGATATCATTTATAACAAATATTGCTAAGAAAGAACCATCCCCTGCTCGTTTGTGATGGTGACCGTTGAATTTCGATCAAAGGAGATAAACTATGAAGAAAATTGTTTGCATCATTATTGTACTACTCTTGTTTGGTTGTAATAAATCAGATGATGTCAAATCTATCTACGTAAATATCGAAGCAAGCGGTGAAATCCAATTGATTCCTGACATGGCCAGCATCACCGTAAATATCAATTGTACTGATAAAGACCTCACAAAATCGACCGAATGCACAACGATGAGTGTTGATGAGTTGTTTGCTTTATTAAATGAACATAAGGTTAAAAAAGATGACTTTCATAGTTCAAGAATTAATTTGGAAAAAAAGTATATCTGGAAAAACAATTCTCAAATCTTTAATGGTTATAAATCATCAAGCACCATAAACATTCTTTTTAGAGATTTAGAGACAATGAATATCATCATCACAAAGATCATGACCATGAAAAATGCGTCACTATATAATTTGAATTATTCCCATTCAAAAATAGATTCTTTTACAAACAAGGCATATCTGAAAGCATTAGATAACTCAAAAACACTTGCGCTTGAAATTAAAACCAACGTGGGAGGAAAATCTGTTGAGGTATTGCAAATAAGTAACATCCGGGAGAATTTTGGCACCAAAGAATCAGTGACTCTAAGAGAAAAAAAACTATCTACGTACAGCCCGAACAAGGCGCCAACAATTCAAATAAATCCGGGTTCGTTAAAAATCATAAAAGATATTTATGTTCAATATAGAGTTGCCTTTTAAACAACCCAATGAACATCAATATTCCAGACTACTAAATTTAACCATCAGAATATGGATAAAAAATGAACTCCTTTGACATAGAAATAATCAACTACCTTAATCAATATTCTCAACTTTCTTGGACTTTTGATTCCATAATAAAATTTATTTCTGGTAATCATTTGATCAAAGGAGGTGGGTTATTATTATTATTTTGGTGGGGATGGTCTAAAGTCAGTAAAAATCAACCATTTATTCAAGTACATTTAATCTCTACTTTATTTAGCTGCTTCATCGCAATGGTCTTAGCAAGATCTTTAGCATTATTACTGCCGTTTAGATGCCGGCCATTACATGAAGAAACCTTGCATTTCATATTACCCCATAGCATGTATCCAACGACATTGGATGGATGCTCTTCATTTCCTAGTGATCATGCAGTATTATTTTATGCTTTATCTACAGGGATGTTTTACATATCTAAAAAGGTTGGCATATTGGCAATTGTATACACAACTTTATTTATAAGTTTGCCACGGGTATATTTAGGTCTGCACTATCCCACTGACATAATTGGTGGCGCATTAATTGGGATCGTTATTGCTTTACTCTGCCAATCAAATTATTTTCTTAAAAAGATATCTCAACCTGTTCACGAAATTTCACACACAAAACCCGAAATATTTTATCCTTTATTATTTATAATCACGTATCAAATTGCTGATATGTTTGACAATAGCAGAGCTTTCATTTCATTCTTAAGTTCAGTTCTCAAAGTTCTATTTGCCTGACAAAAAAATGCACCCGGACAAATCGCATCTATTGTCACTAAATTGATACGCATAACACTGCTAAGGCTCATCAAGTTCAATGGGTATAAGGAGGAGAATTTATGAAAAGAATACTGGCCATTCAGGGAAGCCCTAAGGGGAGCCATGGAAACACAGATGTGATGCTCCAGGAATTTCTCAGGGGTGCACAAAGCAAAGGAGCTCAGACAGAATCGATATACCTTAAAAATCTGAACATCAAGCATTGTACAGGGTGCTACGGTTGCTGGGTAAAAACGCCCGGCAAATGCGTGCTCAAAGATGATATGGCAAATTTGGTGGAACAGATTGGTCTATGCGATCTTCTGGTACTGGCCACTCCGGTTTATGTCTATTCCATGACCTCGTTGATGAAGGCCTTTATAGATCGAATGCTGCCGCTCGTTGAGCCTCATTTTGTTAAAGAGGGAGACCGCTATAAACACCCTTCCAGATATAAAAGAAAATACAATACCGTCCTGATATCAAACTGTGGTTTTCCAGACATAAAACAATTTGATGCGCTCCGCCATAATTTCAGGCTTCGTGAAGAGCTGGGACATGCCGTCATGGTGGGAGAATTGCTGATGCCTTCGGGTGTTCTACTGAAGGTTGAGGAGTTAAAAGATTTTCTTACGGACCATTATAAGGCTTTTTTCCAGGCAGGGGTCGAGGTTGTTGAAAAAGGCAGGATCCTCCCGGAAACGGAACAGACCGTACAAAAATTAATTTTAACTCCAGAGGATTTTTTTGCAATGGCCAACAATACCTGGGATGAAAGATTAGCAGACCTGTAATTATAGACGCAAAAAAAAGGAAGCACTCATGAAACAAAAAATAAAATGGTTATTGATCAGTGTTGCAATCGGTATCATGGCTTTTGTTGTTTACTTTTTAGATGGTGCACTGCCCATCGGAACTGGGTACTCAGCCAAATATCTTTGTTCCCAGGTATTTATAGCAGGCCGCAATGCAACGCAGGTATTTGAAAATGACATTAAACCAAATCATCTGCTGTTCAGCCTGGTTTCTCCCAAGGTGGATTATGAGAATAAAACCGTTACTTCAAAAGCCTTTGGCTTCTGGAAACCCATGACCGCAGTTTACCGCATGGGCTGTGGATGTACCTTGGCTGTGGACACCACTCGTGCAGAATTATTAAATCAAGCCCAAAACATATCAATTCCAGACATTAAAAGAGATGCTGTTCTTTGGCCCCACGGAAATCTGGTGGATTTTGACACGCTGCCCGACAGCGTTAACAAAGAAAAACTCAATACGGTCATGGAAGAGGCATTTATAGAACCCGGTCCTGGGACACAGCGAAATACCCAGGCCATTGTCGTTATTCTGGGAGATAAAATTATTGCAGAAAAATATGCCGATGGTTTTACTCAAGACACCCCTATCCTTGGCTGGTCCATGTCCAAAAGTGTTACCAACACCCTTGTCGGTATTTTAGTTAAAGATAAGGTTCTGGATATTAATGCCAAAGCACCGGTGGATGCCTGGAAATCACCGGACGATGAACGACACAACATTACCCTTGATATGATGCTACGCATGTCCTCTGGCCTTAGATTTGAAGAGACCTATGCCCCCTTCAAAGATGCCACGACGATGCTCTATGCCAAGAAGAGTATGGCCGCTTTTGCTGCATCAAAACCCCTTGAGACAGAACCTGACACCAAATGGTATTATTCTTCAGGCACTGCCAATATTATCGCCAGGATTATTATGGATAAGACAGGCGGTAACCTTGCTGCATTTCAAAATTTCTCAAGACAACGATTGTTCAACAAAATCCAAGCCTATTCAGCAGTTATTGAACCAGATGCCTCCGGCTCTTTTGTAGGATCAAGCTATATGTTTGCCACAGCAAGGGACTGGGCACGGTTTGGCCTATTCTTAAAAAACAAGGGACGCTGGAAAAATGAGCAGATCCTTCCCAAAGGCTGGATAGACTGGTCTGTAACCCCTACCCCAAAAGCTTCCATGGGCCAATACGGAGCTCAATTCTGGCTCAATGCCGGAGACAAAGACAACCCCAAAAACCGCAAATTTCCGTCTCTACCCAATGATCTCTACTATTGTGGAGGCTTTAACGGCCAGATCGTGGCAGTGATCCCATCCAAAGACCTTGTTGTTGTGCGCCTTGGTGTCACCCATGATAATTCATGGAGCCATGAGACCTTTATCAGAGAAGTTCTGGATAACATACGGTGAAAAGTAAGGTTTGATACTTTAACCCTTGTGAAAAGAATTAACCATCCCAATCAGCCCGTCGAGCCGGTTATTTTTAAGTTAGACATGATGAATTACATGTATTATTCTGCTTCTATAAATGACCAATTCTATGGCAAAAAGGATATAAATTGATGAAAGCAGTTATCTACAAGAAATTTGGAAATCCTGACGTACTCGAATATTCAGAACATTGGGAGTCCACCAAGCTCGATGCGGATCATGTTCTGGTGAAAACCCGTGCCGGCAGTGTAAATCCAAAGGATGTTTTACTCAGAAAAGGTAAATTCAAATGGATTGCAAGAGCGCCATTACCAAGGGTAAGCGGTCTTGATATTTCAGGGGAAGTGATAGAGATCGGTAGTCGTGTTACACAATTCACGGTTGGAGATATCGTTTATGGTATGACCAATACGTTTGCCGGAGGAGTCCACTCTGAGTTTGCCCGTTTTAAACCCAATGAAATTGCCATTGCCCCATCCAATTTATCATCAATTGAAGCTGCGGCCGTTCCTCTGGCGGCACAGACTGCGCTTCAAGCTTTAAAAGATCATTGCAAGATTGGCCCTGGACAATCTGTTCTGATAAATGGGGCAAGCGGCGGGGTGGGACATTTTGCTGTTCAGATTGCTAAAATACTTGGAGCGACGGTTCATGCCATCTGCGGTCCTGCCAATATTGACTTTGTCTCGTCCCTTGGGGCAGATGAGGTATATGATTATTCAAAAACCTCTTTACAACAAATTTCCTGCTCATTTAATGCCGTTTTCGATGTATTTGGCAATATCTTAAGAAAACAGGTTGAAAATAATCTGGCAGACAATGGTGTTTTTATTACCACGGTTCCAACACCATCTGTTTTGCTGAAACAGGGATTAGCAATATTCGGGCTTACACCATCCACCCAGATGGTTATTGTAAAGTCAGACACCCAGCAACTCAACCAACTCCGGGGATGGATAGAAAAAGGAATACTAAAGCCACATATCCATAAATTTTATCCGGCAAATGAGGTCCATAAAGCTCATGCACATGTAGAAAGCAAACATACGAAAGGTAAAGTTGTAATCGTATTTAGAGAAGAGAACGAAGACGTCTGATCTGATTCAGGCTTTTACATATATTAAAAGATAGATGGGAATAATGATGAAAATATTTTTAATGATAACCATTAGTACCTTATTAATGCTTTTTGCTGTTGGGTGCGCAACAAAAAACAAATCAAGTAAGATGAATGAAAGCCTGCATATACCTGCTGGGAAAGGTGATTTGGAAAAAGTTAAAGCTGAAATAGATGGTGGTAAAAATGTTAATTCAAAAGATATTGCCGGGCAAACAGCGTTGATGTATGCATCTGGAACAGGAAGATTAGAGGTGGTAAAATATTTGGTTAACAAAGGTGCAAACGTAAAGGCTAAATCAGGTAGACATGGTCGTGGAACAGCACTCATTTATGCTTCTGAATCAAATAGAATTGCCGTGATGAAATATTTGCTCGAACATGGTGCAGATATTAATGCAACGACACAGTTTAATGAAACAGCATTGTTTTGGGCAACTGCAAAAGGACATATAGAAGCCGTTAATTTGCTAATAAGCAAATACAGAAATAAAAAATAAAAAGGGAAAAACTGTTTTAGACGTTGCCAAGAAGCTTAATAGAAAAAAGATTGAACTCATACTATTGGCAGTCAAGAATAAGGCCATTCAAAAGGAATCCAAAATAGTTGAGCACAATAAGAGACAAAAATCGTTAGCTTTTATTGAAAAACCTCCAAATGTTGAGACCAAGAAAGGATTCAAAACAATAACGATTGGATCGCAGGTGTGGATGACAGAGAATCTTTCGGTTTCCGTATTCCGGAATGGAGACATCATTCCGGAAGCCAAAACAACAACCGAATGGCTGGCAGCATATAAAAGTGAAAGCCCTGTATGGTGTTACTACAATAATGATCCAAAGAACGGCAAAAAATACGGGAAACTTTACAACTGGTATGCGGCAAACGATCCTCGCGGTTTAGCACCTGAAGGCTGGCATATTCCCGTCGACAAGGAATGGCGGATGCTGATATCCGCAAGCGGTGGCTCAGGCGTTGCATTCTCCAAATTGAAGGCATCAAACGGTTTTGCAGCCCTGCCCGCAGGCGCTCGTTATTACAAAAATGCGTCCTTCAATCACATGGGAAAAATCACTTTTTGGTGGACAGCGAGCAAGAATGATAAATGGAATGCATGGTACCATGCAATGCATTTTAGCTATCGGCGAGTAGGTAGAGATAATGGTGGCATGAATACCGGACATTCTGTACGATGTGTAATGGATAAGTGAGTAGAAGATATGCTGCTATGGAGAATGTACAATGAGATTTGTGAAATTAGCTATATCTGATTATAGCTTTCGGGTGGGACCAAGTTTGAAATGCCTTGGAGTTCTGTTGATGCTTTTAGTGGTTATCACCGCTGGTTGCTCCATGATCAAATTAAAAAAAGAAGTAAGCCAAAGCCTGGCTTCTTCAATCTTGGTCGGCCGTGTTTCCGCCGAATCAACGGAACAAGGCATAATTATTGTGGTGGCGTACGCTATTGAAGAAGGCACTCGAAATGTGGCCCATTATTCTGTCTTGCACGGAGCCGGTGAGTATGAACTCATGGTCCCAACAGGAGAATATTACGTGTGTGCCTACCGGGACAGGAACAGCAATCTGATTTACGATGATGGTGAACTCGCTGGTCAATATGGTTCACCCAAGTTGATTTCAGCGCCTGCTGGCGGTGTTGTCCTGGAAATAAATTTAAATATTCCGAGCAAAAGGTCTGATATCGATTTGCCGGCAGGTTTTGTTATTTCAAAGGAAAGACCCCGTGTGCTCAAGAGCCGACAGGCTGGCGCAGTAGTGAAGTTGGATGATGAACGCTTTTTTGCAGAAAATGGTAACCGGGGATTCTGGGAACCATTGAACTTCTTTAAGACGATTGGTGGCAATATTTTCTTCCTGGAAGAATACGATCCCAAAAAAATCCCTATTTTATTTATCCATGGTGCTGGCGGGACACCTAAGGGATGGGAGTCTTTTATAAACAACATTGACCGAAAACGTTTTCAACCCTGGGTGTTTTATTATCCGTCTGGCGTTCGACTGAAGTCCATGTCCTATTTATTGTTCTGGAAACTCTATAATCTTCAGATTAAATACAAGTTTGACACTCTGTATTTAACCGCTCACAGCATGGGAGGATTGGTTGCCAGATCCTTGATCATGGATTACAGCCCCCATATCCCCTATGTGAAACTTTTTATTGCCCTGGCAACACCGTGGGGCGGCGATCGGATGGCCGAATACGGTGTCAAACGGTCACCGGCGGTGATACCCAGCTGGATTGATATGCAGCCGGAGGGCGACTTTCTTCAATCCCTCTACCGGAACAGGATGCCTGACACCGTGAATTTCTACATGTTCACTGGACATCGGGGTAGTCGCAATCCGCTCAGGGCGAATAATGACGGCACCATCAGCCTGACCAGCCTACTGGACTTACGACCACAGGCCGAGGCAAAAATGAATTATGCTTTCAATGAGGATCACAATAGCATTGTGAACAGTCCGGCCGTGCTGGATCAGTACAATGCAATCATCAATACGTTTGATAAGGATTTACCGGCGGATCAGATCGCCGGTGGTTATATCAAAATTAATTTCACTTATGATTATCCATTGGATGGCAGCCGGCCCAGACCAATCCTAGTGCTGCGACCTAAAGATAAAGGAACCGCAGAAACCCAGATTCATATCAGCCCTGATGACAGCGGACGGCGCCTTGGGCCTTTCCCGACAGGTGACTATACCGCCAGTCTAATGGCCGCCGCAGTCAAGCCAGACAGGCATCATGTGCCGGTCTCCATAACGGGAAATGGCATGCAGACTATAAAATTTTCGTTTACACCTGATGGAATGATCTACGGGCACGTAACCGCAGCACTGAACGCTGCAGATCGCTCTGCTGGGATGCCAGCGGAACAATACTTACCAGGGAACCGCGAGGTGAACATACAAACGGTTACCTTAAAAGGAACTGGCATTGTGAGAACGATTCATCATTTGGAAACCGAGAATCTGAATTACTATGATTACTTTCTCTCAAGCACTGATTATTGCAGTAAAAGCTATTTCCACTTTTTTGGACTGCCTGCAGGAGAGTATGAAGTTAAAATTACCGCAAAAGGATTCCAGCCAAGTTCAAATACCTATACTGTAAGGCCGGGACGACCGGTACACGTTCGGGCCACCGAATTGGTGCCCCACAATTAGATTGAGGCTACTATTGCCTAAACATATTTCGGTGTTACCGTGCTTTTGGCGAATTCTCTCACTCTGCCCCCCAATGAAGCGCGTTATGTTTTCTTGAAATCGATCCAAATTTGTGCCACATTCGAAGTTGGTTACTAAATTATAGGTGAACTTACAATCAGAGGTCTTTTATGAAACAATATGTTCTGACACCGGCAGCCGGGAAGCGTTTGATTGGAAAGGCATTGGCCGCTCATCCTTCTATTTTAACCGTTCTTAAAACAGGCACACTAGTGATTGTGGCCGGAACGACGAACAGCTATGTTGCCGAGGAGATCCTTACCTCTATAGGACAGGAGCAAGATTTCAATGGGAAAAGATTTTTCCGTGGAGTTACGATGCCTCGGTCCAAATCTACGACTGACACCGGGCGTTTGCCAGATGAAAGTAAGTTTCCGGGTGATGTTGTCATTACGAATGGAATCTGGCAAAAAGGTCAAACAATTTTCGATGTTGTTGCGGACTTAAAAAAAGGAGATCTCATTCTCAAGGGGGCAAATGCTTTGGATCTACTTCATAAACGAGCTGCAATCCTCATTGGACACCCCAAAGCAGGAACAATCGGCGTGGCACTTCAAGCTGTCACAGGGAAGCGTGTTCAACTTATTCTGCCTGTAGGAGTAGAGAAGCGCATTGATGGTAATTTAGATTCTATAGCACAAAAATTGAATGATCCCTCAGCAAAAGGCTTGCGCTTCTGGCCAGTGCCAGGCCAAGTTTTTACAGAATTTGAGGCCATTAAACTTCTAACTGGAGCAAAAACAGAAATTATCGCCAGTGGAGGAGTCTGTGGAGCAGAGGGGAGTGTCTGGGTGGCTGTTAGTGGAACTGAAGATCAAATGGAAACCGTTACTTCAGTCTTCAAGATGATAATCTCCGAGCCACCATTTGAATTATAATTCAAATCTAAACTCCAATGTTAAGTAATATTAAAGCATTAATAATATATTTGTTTTGAATGACTATTTTTTTAACCAAATTAAGGAAAGAACAATGAAAAAAACCATCTCTTTATTGATCATTTTACTTTTTGCAACACCTGTATTTGCCGTGGATAATCCCTGGGAAACAAAATTACCTTTCAAAAATGCAATTATTGACTCCAAAATATCAGGTACCATGAATGGGGATAAAACCCTTTATATAAAAGATTACGGCCAGACTCGAGCGGAATACAGCGATACAACCATGAAAATATTCGGTTCGACCCAACACCAAAAAGAAATCATCATTACGACCCCAGACTGGATATACACCATCAACCTGTTGGACAATACCGGAACCAAGCAGGCCAACTTCAAAAAATATATGGTCCAGGAATTTAATGACCTTTCACAAAGTGACAAAAAAAAAGTGGCTAAAAACACAAAAAGCCAAGGTCTTGTTGCCATTGAAGGAATGGAGGGTACTATCCTAAAAAATGCTACAAAAATATTGGGTTACAATTGTGATAAGGTGACCATGGCGGGAACTACTTTATATGTGATAAACAGCACTGACCTGACCTTAAAAATAAATGGGAACATGATGGGGGTAAAAATTAACCAGGTTGCCACTAGTGTCAAAAAAGATAGTGCCCCATCCTCAAAATTCAAACTGCCATCAAATATCCATTTTGAAAATGACAAACAAGCAGACCAGATGATGCAAAAGCAGGCTACAACTTCTATTCAACGATTACTGGATGGCAATTCAGAACAAATGTCAAATACGGCTAACAGTGCTCAAACTCATAGCCAAACCTCAATGTCACCACAAAAAAGTCAGGCAGGCAATGTTCTTGAACAAGATGCAAAAGAGGTGGGTCAGGCCGTTAGACAGGAAACCAAAGATGCAACGATTGATGAAGTCAAAGAGGGCGTCAGAAGTGTTTTTAAAAGTTTGTTTGACTAATTTATATACACAGCATAACTTTCTTGAGTAAAGAAACCGAGGGCGCTTTTTGAAAATTTAACACGATCAAAACTAAGAGTATAAAAAACAGCATTAAAAGCACACTGCATATCTAAAATTAATAAGGAAATGTAGCGTATGGCACACCACAATCTTAAATCAAGTTATACCTCTCTTGTTAAGAGATTAAATCTTTTTCCTCAAGGCGCCCCACCATCAAAACTATTAGATAAAATACTGGTCATGTTGTTCTCTCAAAATGAAGCCCATCTAGTCTCTTTGCTTCCCATAAAACCATTCACTGCAAATAAAGCTGCTCACGTTTGGAAAATGAAATTATCCAAAGCCCAGAAAATACTCGACGAACTGGCATCCCGGGCAATTTTAGTAGATATAAATCAAAATGAAGAAACCCTATATGTTTTGCCACCGCCCATGGCTGGTTTTTTTGAATTTTCCATGATGCGGGTTCGCAACGATGTGGACCAAAAAGTATTGAGCGAACTCTTTTACGAATACCTGAATGTTGAAGAAGATTTTATCAAAAATCTCTTTACGATAGGAGAGACACAACTGGGACGAGTATTTGTCCATGAACCGGTACTATCCAATAAAAACGCCATTCATGTGTTAGATTACGAACGCGCATCTGAAGTCATCAAAACTGCGTCTCACATGGGAGTGGGCACCTGTTACTGCCGTCATAAAATGCTGCATATCGACAAAGCCTGTGATAAACCACTGGATATCTGTATGACATTTAATACATCAGGTGCCTCCTTAATTAAAAATGGATTTGCACGACAAGTTGAAATAACAGAAGGGTTAGATCTTTTGGATCAGGCATATGAATGGAACCTGGTGCAGTTCGGTGAAAATGTCAGAAATCAGGTCAACTTTATTTGTAATTGTTGTGGATGTTGCTGTGAAGCCATGATCGCTGCTCGCAGGTTTGCCATATTCGATCCGGTCCATACCTCTAATTTTATTCCCCAGATTGATGAGCCATCCTGCACAGGCTGTGGCAAATGTGTTAATATCTGCCCGGTGGAAGCCATGTCTTTGGTCTCCGCAAATAATCCCAAAAACCCAAAACAAAAAAAAGCACGCTTAAATGAAGATATATGTCTGGGTTGCGGCATCTGTGTCCGGACATGTACAGACGATAGTCTTAAGTTAAACTCTTTACCCCAAAGGGTGATCACACCGTTAAACGGGACTCACAAAGCAGTTGTAATGGCCATTGAAAGGGGAACGCTTCAACACCTAATCTTTGATAATAAGGTATTGTTTAGTCATCGTGCACTTGCGGCAGTTTTAGGCGTGTTTTTAAAATTACCACCCATAAAACAGGTTATGGCGACCCAACAGGTAAAATCTCGCTATTTAGAAACCCTTATTTCTTATTTTGAAAAAAAGAATATTTAGTGTTAAGGATAACAGATGAGTCAAACCAAAAATGATTTTGATTACATTGTCATCGGTTCCGGTTTTGGCGGCAGCGTCTCTGCCCTGAGGCTTTCTGAAAAAGGATACCGTGTCGGAGTTCTAGAAAAGGGGAAAGAGTGGCAGGCAAACGATTTTCCAAAAACAAACTGGAATATTAAAAAATATCTGTGGATACCCCAACTTGGATGTTATGGGTATCAAATGATGACCCTTTTCAAGCACGTTATGATTATCCATGGCGGTGGTGTGGGTGGCGGAAGTCTGGTATATGCGAATCAACTCCTGGTGCCTCCTGACAATGTCTTTGAAAGTCGTGACTGGTGCTTAAAAAATCCTTTAGAAACACTAAAACCCCACTATAAAACCGCACAAACCATGCTGGGTGCAACCCAAAGCCCCCAAGTGGGCAAAGCCGACCTTTTATTAAAACAGGTCGGTATTGAGATGACAGGTAAAGATACGTTCCATAAAAATGATGTGGGAATTTTTTTTGGCACCCCGGATAAAAAAGTACCCGATCCCTATTTTGGTGGGAAAGGACCGGAAAGGACCGGATGTACCTTTTGCGGTGCATGCATGATTGGTTGCCCTGTGGGTGCGAAAAACACATTGGATAAAAACTATTTGTTTCTTGCAAAACAAAAAGGTGCCAGTATTATTCCTCAAACCGTTGTAACCGGAGTGAAAAAATCAGACAACGGATATGAAGTCATGACCCGAAGCACCACCGGTTTTTTAAAAACTAAAAAGACTTACCGTGCAAAAGGGGTCATCTTTTCCGGTGGTGTCCTTGGCACAGTCAAACTATTAAGTCAGTGCAAAGATAAGGGGTTGCTCCCCCTTATTTCCGATGAACTTGGCAACTATGTCAGAACCAATTCAGAAACCCTTATCGGCGTCAGATCCCATGACAAAAAAACCGATTGGAACGACCAGATTGCAATTACCTCAGGTATTCATCCGGATGAAACCACCCATATTGAAATTTGTCGATACAATAAAGGTTCAGACCTTCTGCTCAATCTTTTAACTGTCATGGTCGGTGGCAGAGGAAATATACCTCGATTTTTGAAATTCCTTGGAAATATTGCCAAGCACCCTGTTCGGTTTATCCAGACATTATGGCCACTTGGCAAAGCAGCATCCACTTCGGTTCTTTTGGTCATGCAGACCGACAAAAACCATTTAAAACTTACCTATAAACCCAGATGGTGGAGACTGGGTGGCAAATCTATAAACACTAAAATTCCTGAAGAATGTGATCGCCCCCCAAGCTATATCCCGGTGGCAAATAAGACCGCAAGGCAATTGGCAAAAAAAATGGATGGAGCACCCTTAAGCTCTTATCCAGAAGTAATACTAAACACCTCGACCACGGCCCATATATTAGGCGGATGCTGCATGGGAGACTCGGTAAAAACCGGAGTGGTGTCCAATAAAGGCCAATTGTTTAATTATCCAGGGTTATATGTTGCCGATGGATCTGTTGTCTCTGCAAATCTTGGGGTTAATCCCAGCTTAACCATTACGGCATTGTCTGAATATATTATCTCCCAGATACCAGCTAAAAAAGAGATGACCAAAACACCCTCAAATCATGGAACAAAAAATGACGTGATTACTTAAAATATAGAAGCGTATCTTAAAGCTTTTGAATACAGACAATATAATTATCAGATATATTTAAATCTTTTTTAAATTAAGGAGAAAACGATGTTCCTTACAAACACTGAAGAAATCCCCGGGAAAAAAATCAACGCTTTTTATGGTGTTGTTTCCGGCAGTACCGTCCGGGCCAAACATGCCGGCCGGGATATAATGGCCGGAGTTAAAAATATTTTTGGTGGCGAGTTAAAGGGCTACACAGAACTATTACAAGAATCTCGTGATGAGGCCATTGAACGAATGAAATCCCAGGCCAAACAGCTGGGTGCAAACGCGGTTGTCAATGTCCGGTTTTCAACGTCCTCGGTTGCAGCGGGCGCCGCGGAAATTTATGTTTATGGCACAGCCGTT
The DNA here is from genome assembly GCA_033852015.1 of Desulfobacula sp. GTDB lineage: Bacteria > Desulfobacterota > Desulfobacteria > Desulfobacterales > Desulfobacteraceae > Desulfobacula. The sequence goes on along the minus strand of JAWSVH010000042.1, from coordinate 19,035 downwards.
ACGGTGGAGTAGAGCTATGGAACAATTAATTGTTTTTGCCATTCTTATCTCATTGGGTTATTTTTTTGGCCGCCATGCTGAAAAAAAACATTTCAAATCTATTATAGAGCGAGAAAAATATTGGTTACAACTTCCAACAACCTCCAGCAAATCTGTCAGATTTTCCAACTCTATCATCGAAGGCGAGAACCCAAAGATCAGCCGCAGTCATCTGGTAAATGGAAGCATGGTGGTCTCGGTAGATTATTTCAAACGAATGCTCGCCCAACTGCGTAATTTTTTTGGCGGCAATGTTCGGTCATATGAGACCTTGATCGACCGAGCCAGAAGAGAGGCTGTACTGCGAATGAAGGAATCCTGTCCGGATGCAGACCAAATTATTAATCTGCGCCTGGAAACCTCCTCCATCACAAAAGGCAAACGCAAACAAGTTGGCTCGGTAGAAGTCTTGGCATATGGTACTGCCATCTACTTTCAAAATAGTGTCTCAAAAATAACACCTTAAAAATAATGCCCTCAAAATAATACCATGGAATATAAACCGTCATTTGCCGAACACAACGATAATGTCTCCCATAACCGGCCGGTTAGAGAATTCATTTTATTATTTTTTGGAATAACCCTTTTTTTACTCAGTACGTTCTGGATAGTAGGCTTATTTATCGACAAGGCAGTAGATTACATTTCACCAGAAATGGAAGCCACAATATTCTCAGGAACGAGAAAGCATGGCCGACCAGCAGGCCTTACAAATATTAAATTGCTATTATGGACATGTCGGCGGCGCAACTGAATTTTTTGAAGCAATGAAACCCGATAGTAAAAAAACAAAAAATGGACTTGGGCATTATTTTAGCAGCCACCCGGAAGCTGTTCAGCGCATAAATAATCTTCACCAGGAGACAAGCAGGCTAAATTTTGCTATCAAAGAAGTATTGCCCCTGCCGACAGCATTGAATACTCAAAAATAAACAATTAAATTAACCAACTTTTTTTGGAGGCATTAAAAATGGACCCCATTCAAACCTTTGGCAAAGCAATAGACCTAATCACTGAAAACCCCTGGCTGTCATCAATGGTCGGATTAATAACATCAGGCACCATAGGCACGGGGATATTTTCCTTTCTGCGCCGGCCAAAACCATCGCAACAAAAGACTGGTCAGTACTTCAAAGACAGTGATTTATTAACCATTCCGACCAAACGCCCTGCATACAGTGATAGAATGGCCTACGTAATGGCAGAAATGTCAGACTTAGCCTATTTCGAATTTGAAGGCCCAGGGGGCGCTATTCTGGATGCAATCGATCGTGTTCAGAAATTAAATATCAAAAATATCGAAGATGTCCAGGGGTTTCTCGAGTCTTTCACACAAGAGCTAATGGGAAACCGAGCCTTGAACATTGGCTTTCTTACCAAGATTCTGGAGATCTCAAAATTTGAGCTGATAGACACGATAAATATTGAGGAAACACAAGGGTTTGCTTGCAAATACACCGGTGACAGTAAATCCGCCTATGTGGTCATTGCGTTTCGCGGCACCGAGAAGAAAATCTCCGACTGGCTAACGGATCTTAATGCCATACCGACGGTTATCGGTGAAGGTAAAGTCCATACGGGGTTTTTTGAGGCTTTTACGAAGATAACAGATTCACAGGGCATGACAGTCAAAGACAGCGTTAATAAAATCATGCAAAGCCCTGCAGCTAAAGATGAAAATGGAGAACCACTTCCACTGTTTTTTACTGGACACTCCCTAGGCGGCGCTCTTGCATTGTTGGCAACAAATCTTTTAGCGCCTGATATCAAAGGGGCATGCTATACATTTGGCGGTCCCAGAATTGCGAACTATGAATACTTCAATAAATTAAAAACACCAGTCTATCGCGTTGTAAATTCCAGTGATATCGTTGCCCGGGTGCCACCAGGGGCGACCACAGCCATCATTCTGGGTCTTGTTAAATTTATGGCATGGATCACCAAATTAGTGCCCATGATTTCAACGAGTTTTGATAAGCTTGAGACCCTTCTTGACAAGTTAAACGGCTATCGTCATATCGGTGATATGAGATACCTTACCGACATGGCAGCCAATAAATTCCAAACGGTAAAAGTACTGAGCAACCCCCCTGCCATCGACCGGATCATGTGGATGTGGCAACACCTGGCCTCCAGTTTTTTCTTTCCACTCAGCTCTCACAGTATGTCCGTTTATCGTAAAAAACTTTTCAATATTGCACATGATCGAAAGCCCCCATCTCAAAAGGACATAACATGAACCAACTCTGTGCGGTTAAATTAAATCTAAAATAACGCCTCAACTGGAGATATATATGAAACATATCAAAAAAATTAGATTATGGATTCTGATCCTGTTTATTACACTGTTTAGTATTAACGGTTGTGCCGTACATTATGTCGCGGACTATAATGCAACCATAAAAAATGAAATCGTGCAGGTGGCAAAAAAAGTGGATCTCTTCTGGGGTGCATTATTAGATACAAAACCCATCGATAGAGAATACGACAAATTTAAAGATCAATACAATCAATTGGAGGCAGATATCCGGGGACTTGTTATGCAAAATGAAATTCGTGCCCTAAACAAGGAATCCACAAAGCAAGCCCAGATTGCGCTTGAGCTATGGATTGAAGACAGAGCCATCCACAGGGATAAAAATAGCTTTTCTGATTTTATTGCAAAACGACACCGCAAGCAATTAAATCGAGTATTTACTGCAATGGCCAAAGGAGAAGAAGCTAAAAACATTTCCAACACCAGCAACTCGAATGATTAAAAAGGAGACGGGCAATGAACTTCGATATTGACCAAATATTAAATGATATGGCAGATGCTATCAGCGACACACTTAAAAATGGTGCTGAAGATATCAAATTATCAGTCAAGGAAATAATGAATACCGAAAAGAACTCTTTGATGGAACTCGGTGAAGCCAGGCTGAGAGGCCAAATCGATGAAGAGACCTTTGATCGTGAGATCGAACGTGAAAAGCAGGTGGTTGAGGCAGAATTATTAACCATCAAAATAATGACGAAAGCCGTGGCACAAGAAGCCGTTAATGCTGCCATAAACATTTTTATCAAGGCTGTAAAAGCTGCCATATAGACCACGTCTAAACCTCTACGCCCATTATCTTTAATCGCCAAAAAAAATGGATACTTTTGGCGATTGAAGAACCCACCTCATCTCTCTTTTTATATTTAATAAATCCCACTTTAATTATCTTCTTTTACTAAATTCATTTTTTCCATCAGACAAATTTTATTTATGATACAATTGCGCCCATGAAAAAAGAAATTGAATTATTGGCACCGGGTGGAGATATTGACTCAATAAAAGCGGCTATTATCGCAGGAGCAGATGCGATATACTGTGGTTTAAATCGGTTCAATGCCAGAAACCGTGCAACAAATATAAGTTTTGAAAATTTAAACGGTATTTTAAATCTTGCCCATAAAAAAAATTGTAAAATCTTTTTAACCCTGAATACCATTCTCGTTGGAAGTGAACTCCCGGCAATTGTAAGAGAGCTCAATAAACTGATCAACACAAAAATAGATGGGATAATCGTTCAGGATTTAGGATTATTTTACCTGTTATCAAGTTATTTCAAAGGACTTGAAATACATGCCTCTACCCAGCTGAACACCCATAACGAAGGACAGATACATTTTTTAAACACATTGGGCACTGCCCGGGCAAACCTATCAAGAGAATTAAACCTTGATGAAATAAAAGCATTAACGTTAACCGGACACAACAATGGTATTTTAACAGAAGTTTTTGTCCATGGATCCTATTGTCTGGCGTTTTCAGGTCTTTGCTATATCAGCTCGGTTCAGGGGGGGAACTCAGGAAATCGCGGCAGATGCAGCCAACCCTGCAGAGATAGATATTTAACCACTCAAGAAGGTAAGAATTTCCCCCTTAATCTTAAAGACAATTCAGCCTATTTCGATCTAACAGAACTATCAGACGCCGGCGTTGATTCCATAAAAATTGAAGGCCGAATCAAAAAGTTTGATTACGTATATACCGTCGTAAATTGCTGGAGAAAACACCTCCAGCGTTTTTACAAAAAAGACCCGCTAAATAATGACAATCGTGATCTGTATAAAGTGTTTAACCGGGATTTTTCAAATGCCTACTTGAAGGGAAATATTCATAAAGAGATGTTTATTGACAACCCTCGGGATCATTCGATTAAAAAATTTTCCGGGATCAATGATCATTCTGAAAACAAACAATTGATACAAGATAAAGTAGAATACTATGAAGAAAAAAATGCAATTATAACGCATGTTAAAAATGAAATTAAACCTTTGAATATCGATAGAGTGCCTTTGTCCTTGAACATCTCAGGAACGCTGGGTGTCCCATTAAACGTCTTAGTAAAAACCCCTGACACTTCGTTTGTTGTGCTTTCCAACATCAATCTTGTCAAAAAAAATAAAAAAGGCACCACCGGGTGCTTAAATCACCCTATTTTATTAAAAAAATTCAGTGCGTTAAATGATACTCAATATTGCATTGAGCATCTTGAATCAAAAAATCTTGGGTCTGATCTTTTTATCTCTTTTAAAGAGCTTGCATCCATCAAAAATAAAATTTCATTCATCCTGAATAATTCAAAGCCAATAATTGCCCCCATTGATGTCCCAGTTTTAAAAAAACAAAGCCCATTGGAGAAAAAATCCAAACTCTCTATATTAATCTGTTCCCAAAAAGATTTACACCTGTGTAATAAAACCAATGCAGATATCTTCTTTCAACTTCCGAACAGTTTCAAAAAAGAAGATTCTCAAAATGACGCTTCAGAATTTATCGATCTTTTTTTAAAAAACAAAAAACTAATCCCCTGGTTCCCTTCTGTCTTAATTGGAGAAAACTATACTGCAGCAGTAAAAATTCTTTGCCAAGTACAACCTGAACTTATTGTGACAAACAACACCGGGATAGCCTACGAGGCGTTTAAAAAAGGAATCCCATGGATTGCAGGACCCTATCTTAATACGGTGAATTCCTTTAGCATTTTATGTTTAAAAGAAAAGTTTAACTGCCATGGCGCATTTATTTCAAATGAGCTGAGCAAACATCAGATAAAAAGCATTATCAATACTGAAAACTTCAAACTATATTATAGTCTCTATCATCCTATTTTACTTTTAAGCAGCAGGCAATGTCTGCTTCATCAAGTTATCGGATGTGAAAAAACCGTGATGAACGAAGTCTGTATTCAAAACTGCCATAAATCTTCGTCAATTACAAATTTGAAAAAAGAGACCCTATATATTAAAAAAACAAAAGGAAACTATCATCGTCTCTATAATAGTAACAATTTTTTAAATACTGATATTGTGACTGATTTACCGGGTATTTTTTCCAGTTTTTTTATTGATTTAAGGGATATAAAAACCGAAACTAACATTTTAGCGGATAAATCCACCATAATAGAACTTTTTGAAAATCTTCTAAATGAAGCTCCCGACTCTCAAAAAAGACTCGAACAAATGATTCATCCTTCAATCAACACCCAATATAAAAAAGGGATCTGAATCAGTGATTCAGATCGTATAAAATTAACGATGCCTGCCATTCAAAATACGCTCAAAGAAATATTCGGGTTTGACAATTTTTTACCCGGACAACAACAAGTGATAGAGACCATTGCAGCCGGGAAATCTGCTGCAGCGATTTTTCCCACCGGTGCCGGCAAATCCCTTTGTTATCAATTGCCTGCCATTCTTGAACAAGGCGTAACCCTGGTGGTCTCACCGCTTTTATCTCTCATGAAAGATCAGATCGACTTTCTAAAAAGCAAAAATATTGCTGCCGCAAAACTTGACTCCGGCATGGGTGAAGATGAATATCGAAGCACCCTTTTGGCTGCCCGTCAAGGCGAGCTGAAAATTTTAATGATTGCGGTTGAACGCTTTAAAAATGAACGGTTCAGAACCCAGCTTCGACAGATAAACGTCTCTTTGCTGGTGGTCGATGAAGCCCATTGTATCTCTGAATGGGGCCACAATTTCCGCCCGGATTATCTAAAAATCCCCATGTATGAAAAGGAATTTGGCATTAAAAAGGTTTTACTGCTGACAGCCACGGCAACCCCAAAGGTTATCGATGACATGCAAGATAAATTTGCCATTCATTCAGAAGATATTGTTCAAACCGGATTTTATAGAAAAAACCTGTTCCTTCGCATACATCCGGTGGCTGCAAAAGAAAAAGATGCACAACTTCGGGATGTTTTGACAAACAAACCAGACGGCTCCGCTGTTGTATATGTCACCTTGCAAAAAACTGCTCAAAAGGTTGCCCGAATGCTGACCCAAAACGGTATAGAGGCCGAGGCCTATCACGCCGGAATGAAAAATGACCTGCGCCAGGTCATTCAGGATCGGTTTATGACCGGAAAAACGAATACCGTGGTGGCCACCATTGCCTTTGGGATGGGCATTGATAAAAATAATATCCGAAAGGTGGTTCATTACGATCTGCCCAAATCCATTGAAAGCTACAGCCAGGAGATCGGTCGAGCCGGCAGAGATGGAAACTCTTCCCTTTGTTGTGTCTTGGGCAATAAAAACGGTATGCCGCTACTCGAAAACTTTATATATGGGGACACACCGGGTTTGGATAATATTCGCCATATATTAAGCTGCATTGATCAGACCCAAAGTGACCTGTTTGAGTTTCGTCCATACACGATAAGCAAAGAAGCTGATATTCGCCTGCTCCCTTTAAAAACATTGCTGGTTTATCTTGAGATGGAAAACATCATCGCCCCTAAATACACCTATTTTGAATCTTATACCTTTAAATTCTTGACTCCACCGGAAGAAATCCTTACCCATTTTAATGAAGAAAGAAAACAATTTGCACAGATCATCTTTAATCATTGTAAAACAGCTGTAAAATGGACGGACGTGGACATACCAGGTATTATGACCGAATACGGTTCTGATCGGCAACGCATCCTTACGGCTCTTGAATATTTTCATGAGAAAAACTGGATTGACCTGCAACCAAAATCCGGCGTGGAGGTATTTGAAATCCTCAACACTCAGTTTGACATCGATACCACTGCCCAAAAGCTTACAAACCTATTCATGCAAAAAGAGAAAAAAGATGTGGCCCGACTCCACACCATGATTGAACTTTTTGAAAAAGGTCAGTGTCTGTCAAAAAGTCTATCCGCTTATTTTGGAGAGAAACTCGATACCGCCTGTGGTGTTTGCTCATTCTGCCTGAACAACGCCCCGGTGAAACTGTTGCATTCAAAGCTGCCTTCCCTGAATACAATTGACCTTCATCCGCTTATTGATGGCCTGATCAATGTCGCCCCGTCACCCTTACCGACAAACCTGGCCACCCGTTTCTTATGCGGAATCACAACCCCCAGACTCCTTGAATATAAAGCCCGTCAAATAAAAGGCTTTGGTCGGCTGGAAGCCTACCCATATAAGGATGTTGAAAAATGGGTACGCTCAAGTATCGAGACGAACCGTTATTAAACTTTCAAAAAAACAAGAATACTGGTATTCTTATCGAACAAAAATTACCATAAAAATAAAATAGGAAGAAAATGCTTGAAATAGGAAGATATAACGATCTAGTTGTGGGAAAAAGTGTCGATTTTGGTTTATATTTAAATTCAGATGAAGGGGAAATTCTACTGCCCCAAAAATATGTTTCTGACACTCTAAAAATAGGTGATACCACCCGCGTGTTTGTATATACCGATTCTGAAGACCGACTCATCGCAACCAATTTAACACCCAAAGGAATTGTGGGAGATTTTGTTTTCCTTGAAGCAAAAGATATCACATCCTTTGGAACGTTTATGGACTGGGGGCTTGAAAAAGAGTTGCTGATACCCAAAAGCGAACAGCAAGACAAAATGATTCTCGGTCAAAAATATCTGATAAAAATCTGTTTTGATAATGAAACAAGCAGAGTATACGGCACGGCAAAAATATCGGTTAATTGCGACAAAGACACCACCGAGCTTAAAGAAGGAGAGCAAGTAGACCTTTTGATCCACTCTCTTACCAATATTGGTATTATGGCCGTTGTAAACAATCAATACTATGGAATGTTATATAAAAATGAAACCTACCAGGATCTTTCCATCGGAGATACCTGCACAGGGTTTATCATGCGGCTTCGTGATGACAAAAAAATTGATCTTACATTAAAAGAACCGGGTTATAACTCGGTAAAAGGCTCTGAAAATACTATTATTGATGTTTTAAAAGAAGCCGGTGGTTTTGTCCCCTGCCATGATAAAAGCTCTCCGGAAGAGATTAAAAAGACATTTGCCATGAGTAAAAAAGAGTTCAAAAGAGCTGTTGGGGGCTTATTTAAAAAAGGCCTTTTAGAACTGAAAAAAGACGGAATCATGCTCAAAGAATGGAAGTGGTCAAAATGAGCCTGAATTACGAGGAACTGGATTTCAGGGAGACGCCAATTGGAGAACTGATGTTACGGCGACGGCGTTCAATTCAACTTGGGGGCCTTGATATTTATGAAGTAAAACTTGGCGAGGATTTTTTAATGTCCAGCCTGTTTCATGAGGCAGAAACACAACTCTCCAAACTTGGACTTAACATATTAGAAAAAGACAACCTCGATATTGTGGTTGGGGGTCTGGGACTTGGATATACAGCGGTTTCTGCTTTAGAAGATCCACGAGTAACCACACTGACCGTTGTAGAATATTTACAAGGGGTCATCGATTGGCACCAGAACGAACTTGTTCCAATGGGCAAAACTTTAATGGACGATTCTCGCTGCCAACTGATACAAGCTGACTTTTTTGCCTTATCACACGATGTATCAAAAAGTTTTGATCCGAAAAATCCCACAAAAAAGCATGATGCCATTCTTTTAGATATAGATCATTCTCCAACACGCGTATTACACCAGACAAACACCCATTTTTATACCAATGAAGGCTTAAAAGAACTGGCCCAGCATTTAAAACCGGGTGGAGTGTTTGCCCTCTGGGCAGATGGGTTCCCGGAAGACGCGTTTACCCAAAAACTGGACACAGTATTTCAAACGGCAACGGCACACACGATTAAATTCGATAATCCTTTTACCGGGGGCTCTTCGGAAGGCGCTGTTTACGTGGCGCAAATGGATATGTAACCCTCTCTAAAAAAAATATTTATAAAAAGCACTAATGATTATGGATTACCTGGTATTTTAATAATACACAGTTATCCTCGATTGTTTTGACATCCAAAAGTGCAAGTTTTGCATCCAGTGACTGCTCAAACAGATTTAACCCTTTCCCAAACATCCGGGGCACAATATTCACATGAATTTCATCGATCAATTGCTTTTTCATGAACAAGGTGTTTATCACCGCCCCACCAATGATCGCGACAGATGTAAAACCCTGATCCTCGATATCTTTTAAAATCTTATCCGGGTCTTTGTCTGTAAATACTAAATCCGAATGATTACTGACCCTGGTTTTATCCCGTGTCATCACGATGTTTTTCCGGCCCGGTAAAACCTTTCCTATGGTATCAAATGTGTTGGAACCCATAATCATGACACCCGTTTGCTTTGTGATTTGAACAAAATATTTTTTATCTGCTTTTCCAGTCCAGTTAATCAGCTCTTTTGAGCTCCGCGCAATCATTCCATCCGCAGTAACCGCCATTAAAAGTATCACTTTCATTTTTCTGCCAATCCTTTTCTCCTATATATCAATCACTGGTTTTCCCAAATATCAGTCACTGGGCCACTGCATCTGTTTATCCTCAACAAAATAGCAAAACCGAGCCCAGGAGAATTCTTTTTTGGAGATGGGACATCTCAATGTTACCTTTGCATCTGTAACAGCAGCGACTTCCCAGTCCCCCGATCGTTTTGATCCTTCTATCCTTATCTTCTGCCCTTCCTTGAAAGGGTATGCTTCGAATATGGTTACATCATGGTCCATGATCTATCCCCCTCTTATTTTGTTTAAAAGTCAGTTCATAAACGAAGTATATGTCCTTTTTATACGCAAGGCAATTATTGACAATAATAAAACCGGTTTTATTTTTAAGGCTAACAACTTCTTTTATTTAAGGGAGACAAAATATGAAAAATCAAAAATCAACACAATTTTCAGATCATCACTGTACTGTTTTAGAGCAAAAACATCTGGTATCAGAGATGACACGATGTGATAAAATCAACCAAAGCCATTCTGATCGATATGAATGTTATCTGGATGCAACCAAAGAGAGCCGGGTAAACAAATCCTGTATGTTTTCTTAAAACCTTTTCTCAGACTTTATATGCTCTGCTCCCGCATACAAACGGGGCGGAGCTTTTTATTTTAGAGACTACCCTCCAGCCTTTACCGCTTTATACCCAAGCGTATTCAGGTGCTCAACCAGAAAGTCACGGTGATCCCCCTGGATCTCGATCACACCATTTCTTACCGTGCCGCCAGTACCGCATTTTTGTTTGAGTTTTTTGGCAAATTCTTTTAAGGCTGGGCCTTCAAGGGGAAGACCCCTGATCAGAGAAACACCTTTTCCTTTTCTCCCCTTGGTAGCGCTTTGCACGCGAATTTTCCCATCACTTTTGGGAAACGTCTCTTTTTTCTTTTTTCCACCAGAAGAACTGATTTTACCAACCTCTGTGGAATAAACAAGTCTGCTATTAGCGTCTCTGTCTTTCAATTTTAACACACCCTTTTCCATACGTTTATAACGGTATTTTGCTTATTTTATCCATTCTTACTTTAGTTTCGGTTTTTATGTCCCGTAAATCAATAAAAAAATTATCTGTATCTCTTTGCATTATTCGTCATTTAATGGTTTTATGCCCTGTTAAAAATGAAAAAAGGATTAAAATTTGTAATGATTAATATCACCCGTGAACAAAAACAGATAATAGATTGCGACCTTTCTGCTGGCCAGACGTTAAAGGTTATCGCATTTGCCGGGACTGGTAAAACAACGACCCTGGTTGAATATACCAAGGCAAGACCGGACATGAAATTTTTGTATGTTGCTTTCAATAAAAGTGTCCAGATGGAAGCCCAAAACAAATTCCCATCCAACGTAACCTGCAGAACATCCCACGCCCTTGCGTTCCGGGTAAAGGGATTTGCGCATAAGGAAAGACTTGTTCCCGGGTTCAAAGCCAAAATTGTCTTGGAAGCGCTGGGTTTGAACAATTATGAAGATGCTCGGTTCACCATTGATACGCTGACCAATTATCTGGTTTCACCGGATGCCAAGGTCTCCATACGCCACCTTCCCAATAAAGCGCGGGTATTTTACCGTGAAAAACAAAAAAAGATGCCGGATCTGATAGCCTTTGCCAACCAGCTGGGCCGAAAAATGTGCGACACGTCAGATGATACCATCGGGATGGTACATGATGGATATTTAAAACTGTATCAGCTTTCGAGGCCTGTGCTCTATTATGATTGTATCTTGCTGGATGAAGCACAGGATACCAATCCGGTGACCAGTGAAATTATTTTCTCACAATGCCGACCGGCTGATTCAAACCGGAAACCTGCATCCATCATCATGGTTGGCGACTCACACCAGCAGATATATAGTTTTAGGGGTGCAAGAGATACATTAAAAAAAATGGATTCTGAAAAAGAACTTTTCCTCACAAAAAGTTTCCGGTTTGACAATAATATTGCCAGAGTGGCGAATATGGTGCTGGAAACATTTAAAAATGAAAACAGAAAAATCACAGGAACAGCTGTCAATAAAGCTGATAAGCAAAAATGGAATCCAAATGATTATACGATCATTGCACGGACCAATGCCACGGTTTTTAAAAAAGCGGTCCAATTGTACAAGCACCATCGCATTGGATTTGTTGGCGGTATCACCGGGTATCGATTCAGCACCATACGGGACGTATATAATCTGCTTACCGACAAGCCGGTTTCTGACAACTATATACGGTCCTTCGGCAGCTATGACAGCTTAAAATCATATGCCCATACAGTTGAAGATCTTGAACTGTTAAGCATCTGCAAGGTGGTTGAAAGCTATAAGCACAGCATTCCAAATCATATCAAACAAATTACAGAAAAAGCGGTGGAAACAAAGAACGCTAAAATTATTCTCACCACCGCCCATAAAGCCAAAGGGCTTGAATGGAATAATGTATTGGTGATGGATGACTTTCAAGATTTGGTAAAAGAAGACCACTATATTGACCCCTCCCAAATCGAACCCGACGAATTCAATCTCATTTACGTGGCCATCACCCGGGCCATGGGCAACCTGCGCTTTGACAAAGACAGCAGCATCCCTGAATTTATCAAATTGTTTCAAACACTGCTCAAATTCTAAAAGAATAAGAGCTTAGCCGGAGGTTACTCGTTGGCAGGGTCTATGCCGGGCTGGATCATCTTTTCCGGGACCACCCATTGATCAAATTGCTCTTCGGTGACCAACCCCAAATCAAGTGCTGCCTGTTTTAGGGTCGTATTCTTTTCATGGGCAGTTTTGGCAATCCGGGCGGCTTCCTCATACCCGATATGCGGGCTTAGGGCGGTTACCAACATCAGTGAATTATTCAAATGTTCTTCAATCCTTTGTGTATTCACCATTAACCCTTCCACACAATGGGTTTTAAATGACGTTACCGCATCCCCTAAAAGCTGTGCAGATTCCAGAAAATTGGCAATAATAACCGGTTTAAACACATTCAGTTCAAAGTGTCCGCTGGCCCCCCCGATATTGATGGTCACATCGTTGCCCATCACCTGGGCACACACCATGGTAAGGCTTTCAGCCTGTGTGGGATTAACTTTACCCGGCATAATAGAAGACCCGGGTTCATTTGCCGGCAAAATCAATTCACCGATGCCGCAACGAGGCCCTGAACCCAACAGCCGAATATCATTGGCAACTTTCATCAAGCTGCCAGCTATTGTTTTTAACGCTCCGTGTGAAGCCACAAGGGCATCATGGGCTGCTAAAGACTCAAATTTATTAGGGGCTGTAACAAAAGTAATGCCCGTCAAATCCGAAATGACTTTGGCCACCTGTTTATCAAATCCGATAGGTGCGTTCAGGCCGGTTCCCACGGCCGTGCCGCCCAATGCCAGTTCAGATAGATGGGGTAAAGTATCGGTCAAATGTTTAATTCCATGATCCAGCATGGCAGCATACCCTGAAAATTCCTGGCCCAAAGTAAGGGGCGTGGCATCCATAAGATGGGTTCGGCCTATTTTGACCCGTTTTTCCCATAGTTTTGATTTGTCATCCAGGCTGGATTTAAGGGCAATAATACCGGGCAGGGTATTCTCCTGTAACAGGGTGACTGCTGCGATATTCATGGCGGTGGGAAAGGTATCATTGGACGATTGTGATTGGTTCACATCATCATTAGGGTGTACCAGCAACGCTCCTGTCCCCAATTTATTTCCTAAGAGGACATGGGCACGGTTGGCAATCACCTCATTGATATTCATATTTGTCTGGGTACCGGAACCAGTCTGAAAAATAACCAATGGAAAATGATCATCCAGATCTCCGTTGATAATTTCATCACACACCTGACAAACAATATCTTTCTTATCTTCAGACAACTGACCAAGATCAAAATTGACCATGGCGCAGGCTTTTTTTAAGATTCCAAATGCCCGGATAATCTCAATGGGCATTTTTTTACTTCCGATTTTAAAATTGTTCAAAGATCGCTGGGTCTGCGCGCCCCAGTATCGATCAACCGGAACGCTAACATCACCCATGGTATCTTTTTCAATGCGTGTTCCCATAATCTCCTCTGAAAACTTGTTCAAGGATACCGATATCCCATCGTTCAACCCATGTTATCCAAATTCAATTTACAATAAATCTGCATAAAAATCATTTCCCTTATCATCCACAATGATAAAGGCTGGAAAATTTTCCACTGTGATCATATAAACCGCTTCCATGCCCAACTCTTCATATTCCACAAGTTCAACCTTCTTAATAAAATCTTTTCCAATACGAGCAGCGGGTCCCCCGGGAGATCCCAGGTAAAATCCACCATATTTTTTGCAGGCATCGGTCACCTGTTGAGTTCTATTTCCCTTTGCCAACATGACCATAGAGGCCCCTTCTTTTTGAAATACCGGAACATACGGATCCATCCGACCGGCAGTTGTAGGGCCAAAAGCCCCTGACGCTTCTCCTTGAGGAGTTTTAGCGGGCCCTGCATAATATACAATATGATTTTTAAGATAGTCGGGCAGCCCATCTCCTGCTTCAAATCGTTCCATGAATTTTGCATGGGCAATATCTCTGGCCACAATAATTTTGCCGGAAAGAGACAATCGGGTAGAAACTGAGTATTTAGACAGTTCTGCCCGGATCTCATCCATGGGTCGATCCAGATTCACCTGAACTGCAGGTTTCATCTTGGGCTCTTTTTCAGGCAGATACTGGGCTGGATTTTCCTCCAACTGCTCTAAAAACATACCATCCCGAGTAATCTTGGCCTTAATCTGACGATCAGCGGAACAGGAGACACCAAGACCAATCGGACAAGACGCACCATGCCGTGGCAGTCGAATCACCCGGATATCCAGGGAAAAATGTTTACCACCAAATTGAGCCCCCAAACCCAATTTATGAGATCTGGCAAGGACCTTTTCTTCCAAATCTATATCCCTAAATGCGTGGGCGCTTTCTGAACCCTGGGTGGGCAGACTATCCAGATATCTTGCAGATGCAAGCTTTACTGCTTTTAAATTCAGTTCAGCAGAAGTACCACCAATCACAAAAGCAATATGATATGGTGGACAGGCTGCTGTGCCCAAGCCTTTCATTTTTTCCAACATGAAATTAATCAGGGTTTGCTCAGAATTTAACACCGCTTTGGTCATCTGGAACAAGACCGTCTTATTGGCAGATCCACCACCTTTGGCCATGAACAAAAACTTATATGCCTCTCCCTGGACTGCTGAAATATCAACCTGGGCTGGCAGATTGGTTTTGGTATTCATTTCTTTGTACATGGTTAAAGGTGCATTTTGAGAATATCGCAAATAATTTTGAGTATATGCCTGGTATGCACCTTTGGACAACTCCTCTTCATCATCTGACCAGGTCCAGACCTGCTGTCCTTTTTTGCCCATGATAATGGCAGTTCCGGTATCCTGACACATAGGATATACTTTTCCCGATGCAATCACTGCATTTTTCAACAGTTCAAGGGCCACATACCGATCATTATCCGAACTTTGGGGATCATCAATAATTTGCCGCAGTTGTTCAAGGTGTTCTGATCGATAAAGATGAGCCACGTCTTTAAATGCTGCTTCCGATAAAATAGAAAGCGCCTGGGGCTCCACCATAAGAATTTCACTGCCTCCAAACTCTCTGAACCGGATATAATCTTTGGTGAGAAGTCGATAGGAGGTTGTATCTTCTCCCAAAGGAAACATGGTTTCATATTTAAAATCACTCATTATTTCACCATCACCATTTTTCGTCTCAAATATGCAATCTGAGTCTGGTGGGGCAAATCTTTGGGACAATAGTCTTCACATCCCAAAAGGGTCATGCAGCCAAACACACCGTCATCATCCCCCAGAATTTCATAGAACTCATCATCAGATCGCTTGTCCCTGGGATCCAGGGCATACCTTGCCAAACGAATAAACCCAACCGCAGACAAAAAGTCTGGACGCATCCGCTTTGTGGCACAGGCAGAGACACAACAACCGCATTCCACACAACGTTCAAGTTCATAAATCTCTTCAGCCACTGCAGGGTCCATGCGTTCTTCAAGCTGGTCGTAATTAACCTTGTCTGCATCCTTATCATGAATCCAGGATTCCACCCGCTCGGACATTGCCCGCATAAACTTTCCGGTATTCACGGAAAGATCACCAATCAGCTCAAATCCCGGCAACGGAAGCAATTTAATTTCACCCTCTTCAAAATTGGATGTTAATGTCCGACAGGCAAGTGTGGGAGACCCATTCACCACCATGGCACAGGAACCACAGATTCCGGCCCTACAGATAAAATCAAACTGAATGGACGGATCCTGTTGTTCGCGGATCTCGTTCAATGCTATAAATATCGTCATCCCCGGAGCTTCGGTGATCTCATAGGTCACCATTCGAGGCTTATCCCCTTTTTTTTGCGGATTATATCTAAAGATCTGAAATTTAAGTATTCTTTCAGTTTCATTCGCGATAACCTGTTCAGGAAGGGTTTCCTGTTCAGCCCCTTTGTCCTGCTCGTTTATAATCTCTGGCTCGTTTATAACCTCTGGTTCATTTATAATTTCCTGTTCACTCATTATTTAAACCCCCTGCCTATACGCTCATTTTTTCCTTTAAATTTTTCCGGGATGGGTGTTGGATTCAACAAATCATGCATCTGGTACCGATCTGCATCAGGATTATCAGCTATAATCTGCTCAACCTCCTGTACCCGTTTTTCCGTATCTGGATGATGAATGGTATTATCTACGCCATATCCTCTTGATCCCGGCGGCATCTCCATTTTCATGATATCCAGATCTTCGTATGTCACTTCCGGCAGATCTGCTGAATCATCTTTCCAGGTGGTCAGGGTTCGTTTAAGCCAGTCACGGTCATTTCTTTCCGGATAATCTTCTCTGGCATGGGCGCCACGACTTTCTGTCCTCAACATGGCACCATAGGCCACACACTGGGCAAGTTTGATCATCTTCGGCACCCGGATCGCTTCCACAAGTTCCGGGTTGGAAGAACTGATACGGTTTCTCAATGCAATATTTTTTGCCCGCTGATTCAAGACCTTTAATTCATCAACTGCCGCTTTAAGGTCCTCGCCATTCCTGAAAATCCCCACCTTATCCATCATGATTTTCTGCATTTGTGCTTTGAGTTCAAACGGATTTTCACCAAAATCTCTGAGCAAAAGTTCACTGATTTTATCTTCTTCTTGTTTGATGAAATGCTCAATGGTTGAGGTCGCAACATTCAAAGAGTTGGCACTACAATAGTCTGCCACAAATTCACCCACGATCATACCGGCCACAACGGTTTCTGCAACTGAATTTCCACCCAGACGGTTAAACCCGTGCATATCCCAACAGGCGGCTTCTCCTGCTGAAAACAAGCCTTTAAGTGTCGGACTTTCACCCGTGGCATTTGTCCGAATCCCACCCATGGAATAATGCTGGGTAGGCCGGACGGGTATATACTCTTCCACAGGATCAATCCCTAGAAAGTATTCACAAATTTCTTTAACTTCTCTTAAATTCTTTTCGATATGTTTTCGGCCCAAAAGGGTAATATCCAGCCAGAGGTGATCCCCATATCGGGAAGAAACCCCTTTGCCTTTTCTCATGTGCTCGGTCATTCTTCTGGAAACCACATCCCGGGAAGCCAACTCTTTTTTATCCGGTTCATAGTCCGGCATAAACCGGTATCCGTCTTTGTCCAGAAGCAAACCGCCATCTCCACGACAACCCTCGGTGGTTAAAATCCCCACAGGCACAATGGCAGTAGGATGAAACTGGACCGCTTCCATATTACCCAACGTCGCAATACCGGTTTCAAGGGCAATGGCATTTCCTATCCCTTCTGAAATCACCGCATTGGTGGTCACAGAATACAACCGCCCATATCCACCGGTTGCAATGGTAGTGGCCTTTGCCACATAGGCCGTCAGTTCTCCTGTAATCAGATCCCGAACAACGGCTCCATAACAAACACCATCTTCATGGATCAGTGCAATCGCCTCTTTTCTTTCATGCACCGGGATACCCATCTGGATGGCTTTATTATCCATGGCATAGAGCATGGTATGACCCGTGCCGTCCGAAGTAAAACAGGTCCGCCACTTTTTTGTTCCGCCAAAATCTCTGGAAGTGATCAGACCATGGGCGTCTTCTTTTTCGGTAATCGTAACTTTTTCACCATTGATTACAACTTCCCGATCTCCACCCCGGACCCGTGACCAGGGTACTCCCCAGGCAGATAATTGTCGAATGGCTTTAGGAGAAGTGTTCACAAACATTCTGGCAACATCCTGATCGCAGCCCCAGTCGCTGCCCTTTACCGTATCTGAAAAATGGACATCTTCATCATCCCCTTCTCCTTTTATGCACGCGCCAAGACTTGCCTGCATACCGCCCTGTGCTGCCGCAGAATGAGATCTTTTGGCGGGCATCAAAGAGAGAACGATCGTATCATAGCCTCTTTGCATAGATGCAATGGCAACTCTAAGTCCGGCCAGACCGCCGCCAATAACAAGTGAATCTGTGTATATGACTTTCATTTAGATTACCCCTTATTCATGTGTTACGTCAGCGTTCTGGGCTTCATCATCAAAAACCTGTTCAATCGCTGTATCATGGTTATTGTATTTTTCACCCACTTTATCTCTGTGGCCCACGCCAATAAAAATAAAAACCAATAGCGCCAATGCCCCAAGGCTTAAAAAGAAAATCGTCGCCCAGTTTTTCACTTTTTTCAGGGTTGCCCTGGATTTTTTAGCATCTTTTCCAACAAACCAACCCCACTTAAGACACAACCTATAAAGGCCGATGGTGCCGTGAAGTTCCACACAAACCAAAAGAACCATGTAAAGCGGCCACATATTACCCGAGACAATCCGATCCGCTGACATGTAAGGCCCGATACTTCCAGGATTGGTCAACATGATATACAGATGCACAGAGCCTGTAAAAAACATGATAAACCCGGTAATCACCTGGACATACCACAATTTAGTATCTGAATGGTTTATCATCTGCATCTGATCGCGCATGATCCTGTGCTGCTTCCATGAGATGGGAAATTTTCTAACACCCAAAAGTGCATGGGTGATAAAAAGCGTGAATATGGTCAAAACGGCACAAAATACCGCAAGTGGAAACCCATGTCCCGTATCAGATAAAAAGGCCAGTTCCATATTTTTAGCCACAAAATTAAAAGCGCCTTTGCCCAGGATAACACTGCCCACCAAAAACATATGCGCCCACATGAATAATCCCAGGATCAAGCCTGTTCCACTCTGGGC